>CADBPL010000135.1 GCA_902796535.1 Oscillospiraceae bacterium | reverse complement strand
ATAAAGCTCCTCCGCGGCCTTCATCACCACATCGTGAAGCTCCAGACGCTCTTTGTACTTTTGCGGGATCGCCTGATAGCCAAGAGCAGCGCCGAGAATATTCCCGGTGACTGCGCCGGTGGAATCGCTGTCCCCGTTGTGGTTGACCGCCGCCCGCAGCGCCATATCAAAATCGTTCCGGTATTTTAAAGCGCAGTATACGGCGATCGCCAGCGCTTCTTCACCAACCCAACCCTCGCCGAGCTGGTGAATGGCCTCAAGGTCGTCCTCCTCCGTTTCGGAGAGCCGGATCGCTTTTTTCATGATCGCCGAAAAGTCAGCGATAAACCGGACTTGCGGGAACAGGTCGTTCATTGCCGCAACGGCTTCTTCGACCGCGTTCTTCAAGGGCAGGTCTTTTTCGGCAACGGTTCGAACAATGTGAACCAGAGCGGCGGCAGGTATATAGCCAAGCTCATGCCCATGCGTGAGCGCCGCCGCCTGCGCGCCGAGCAGATCCGTTTCAGCGTATGAAACCGGCTTATCGCAAAAGAAAAGACCGATCGGCGCAACACGCATCACGCCGCCGCAGCCCTTGCTGTTGTTGATCGGCTCCGTCACCGAACCGTTCGCCCCCTGTTCAATGGCGGACATACAAGTCGTTCCCGGCGCACGGCAGCTGAACAATTCAGGAACCGTCAGCAGCCATGTGTCCGTGTTTTGATCGCGCAGCGGGTAGGATTCGGTCTGCGTCCTGTACCAGCATTGATACATGCGCTGAACGGAGCACAAACAGCTTTCTGCACCGTTTGCCGCACCCGAAAGCAGACCGCTTGCGGTGAACAGGGTCATCTGGGTATCGTCGGATATTTCGGCCGCACCGTTTCTCAACGCATATGCCGTTATGCCGGTGCTTCCGTATTTTTTGAAAATCTGATTCTCGCCCAGAAACTCAACGGCGTAGCCAAGGGCGTCGCCGGCCGCACCGCCGATCAGGCAGCCGCGAAACCGATCAAGCTTTCTCATCATCACAGTCTCCTTTCACCCGCCTGCGCTGCGTTCACTTCGTCACCGCTTCAAACGCTTCGCGGACGGTGCGCACGCCGATGATCTCGGTGTCGCCCGCTATGGAGGCGGTGAGTGTTTTCAGGTTGTGGCGCGGGATAATGCAGCGTGAAAAGCCCAGCCGCACCGCTTCGCGCACGCGCTGCTCGCAGTTGCTCACGCCGCGGATCTCGCCCGCCAGCCCGATTTCACCGAACGCCAGCGTATCGTCGCTGACCACAGCGTCCTTCAAACTGGAAACGAGCGCCATAGCCACCGAAAGGTCGGTCGCCGGTTCGTCTAATTTCAGCCCGCCGACGACGTTGACGTAGGTATCCATGTTGCCGAAAAAGTACCCCGCGCGTTTTTCAAGCACCGCCAGGAGCATGGCGGTGCGGTTATAATCAAAGCCGGTGGACATCCGGCGCGGATTGCCAAAGCCGGTGGGCGTGACCAGCGCCTGCACCTCCGCCAAAATGGGGCGCGAGCCCTCCATGGCGCAGGCGATGCAGGAGCCGGGCGTGTTTTTCGGCTTGCCGGAAATGAGCATGAGCGAGGGATTCTCGACCTCGACCAGTCCCTTGTCGAGCATTTCAAACACGCCGATCTCATTGGTGGAGCCGTAGCGGTTCTTGACCGCGCGCAGGATGCGATAAGAAAAGTTGCGGTTGCCCTCGAAATAGAGCACCGCGTCCACAATGTGTTCCAGCACCTTCGGGCCGGCGATGTTGCCGTCTTTATTGACGTGGCCGACCAGCAAAACCGGAATGCCGAGGGTTTTGGCCGTGCGCATGAACACGCCCGCCGATTCGCGCACCTGCGTGACGCTGCCGGGGGACGACGCCACGTCGGCATAATCCATGGTCTGGATGGAGTCGACGATCACAACGCCCGGCTTTTCGGTGCGGATATAGTCCACAATGGAGAGCACGTCCGTTTCGCTCATCACGCGCAGACAGGGGTTGTCCACCCCAAGGCGGCGGGCGCGCAGCTTGATCTGGTGCGCGGATTCCTCGCCGGATATGTACAGGATCTCAAGCTCGCGGCTCATGGATTGACACATTTGCAGCAGGATCGTGGATTTGCCGATGCCGGGGTCGCCGCTGAGCAGCACGAGCGAGCCTTTGACCAGCCCGCCGCCGAGCACACGGTCAAGCTCCTTCATGCCGGTTTGGTAGCGCACGCCGCTTTCCCCGCTAATCTCATCCAGCCGCAGCGACAGCACGGGGCGTGTGTTCTTGCTCTTGGCGGCCGCTGCCTGCGACACGATCTCCTCGTTCATGGTGTTCCATTCGCCGCAGCCGGGGCAGCAGCCGAACCACTTGGGGCTTTCATAGCCGCAGGCCGAACAGATATAGAGAGATTTTGATTTTGCCATGGTCGCCGCGCGATCCGGGACATTCACAAACAGAGGTAACCGCTGATTAAATCGGGGTATGTAGATTGACGAGAGGATTTTTCGCCAGATGAAGCAAAAAACGCAGGCAATACTTGGTGTATTAACGAGTATTTTTGTGAAATATGGCGGAAAACACTCCTTCAAGATACATGCCTGCGATTTAATCAGTGGTTACAGAGATAAAGCCTTCCGTTTTAAGCCCGAATCGCTCCTCCTTCCTGATTTTTCACACGATTTCACTCCAGATAATTCAAAATTCCGCACAGCACGGAAAACGCCATTTCCCTTTGATAGGCCTCGTCCTTGAGCTTCTCCGCCTCGGCGGGGTTGGACAGAAAACCGCATTCCACCATCACCGCCGGCGTTTTGCAATGGTAGAGCAGATAGATGTTCGAGCCGCTCTGCTTGATCTCACGCGTGTTGCCGGGCTGCAGACGGGTGACAACGGCTTCCTGAATGCACTCCGCCAGTAGGCGGCTGCGCGGGTCGTTGCCCGAATAGAACACCTGCGCGCCGTCATATTTCGGGTCGGTGAAATGATTCTGATGGATGCTGATGAGCAGCGAATCGGGGTTCAGTTCCACTGCGGCCAAACGGCGGCGGATATCCGACACCTTGCGCTGCCGCACGGTGGGCAAGCTGTTGTCGCCGATGAGCGAATCCGATTCGCGCAGCAGCATGGTCTGATAGCCGCAGGCGTTGAGCATCGGCTCCAGCATTCTGGCGATCTGCAGGTTGATGGTTTTTTCGGGCGTGCCGTCCGCAGCCAGCGCGCCGCCGTCCTCGCCGCCATGCCCGGGGTCGATCAGGATCGAGAAGCCGTCCAGATGCACGTCTGACATCGCCGGACGGAACCCCTGACGGCCAAAAAAGCACAGGCAGCCGAAAACGACCGCGCCGAACAGGATCAGCCCCGCCAGCGCTGCTGTGAAACGATTCATGCGTCATCCCCTCCCCCACACTTGTATGCGGTTGGGAGAGGAATTATTTCAAGCCCAAAAATGCGGCAGCCGCTGTTTGGAAACGAGCTGCGCGACCCGGTCGGACAGCGGCGCCAATGCCGCGCCCAGCCAGAAGCCGAAGGCGTTCATGAGCATATCGTCCATCTCGCAAAAGCCGATCTGGAACAGGTATTGGGAGTATTCCAGCAAAAAGAACGCCGCGGGCGCGAACAGCGCGATCACCGCCGCGCGAACAGCCGCACGGCGGCGGCGCAGCGCTACGGCAAAGATGTAACCCAGAGGCGTAAAATAGAACAGGTTCCCGAAGATCATCATCCACACTTCATAGGGATTCGCTTTCATTTTTTGCAAATACATCTGTATTGTGGTGGAAAAGCTGAGATTCAGCGGAAAAACGCTGCCGTCGGTCTTGGTGCGCGAAAGATAAAAGGAATAAATAAGTAAAAACAAATAAAAGACGACAAACGCGGCGGACGACAGGCGAAAAAAGCGCCTGCGGTCCATCGGCTTGTCAAACAGGCGGCAAACGGTGACGACCAGAGTGGAACACAGCCAGACCGTGCCCTGCGTCAAAAGCGAATCATAATAAAAGCAATAGATCCAGTAACCCGGCCAGCCCTGCTCACTCTGCAGCCTGAACTGACGGCTGAGCACACAGCCCAGCCACAGGCAGACAAACAGCAGCTGTGCCAGACCGACCGTGCGGCCGCTGCGGTCAAACCCATACAGCAAAGCGGCAAGCCCCGCGGAAGCAGCCGTGCACAGGCTCAGCTGAAACAGCGTGCGCCCAGTATAAAAAAAGCAAACGCCGCACACGACGAGCCAGAGCAGTGCGATCGTGATGGCCTGCGCCCATGTGCCGATGCCGGAAAAGGTTCGCTTCATGATCTGTTTTTTCTCCATGTCAAATATCGGTCTAATATTTCCGCTGCGGCTGCGGCGTCAACCACCGCGCCGTGTTTTTTTTCTTTTTTTCCTGCCTGATGCAAAGCGGCGTGCGCCATGACGCTCGAAAGCCGCTCATCCACCATCGCGTGCGCTATGCCGCTGCGCTCGGTCAGCTTTTCGGCAAATTCCCGGCACGCCTGCGCCCGAAAGCCGAGCGAGCCGTCCATGTTCTTCGGCAGGCCGACGACCAGCAGCTCCGGCTTATTTTCTTCGATCAGCGGCATGAGCTTATCCAGCAGTCTGGGCTGATAACTCTCTTTCACAACGGCAAGCGGAGAAGCGAGCATCTCCAGCCTGTCGCAAACGGCAACGCCGGTGCGCACATCGCCGTAATCAAACGCCATAATAACCATAAGATACCATTTGCGCCCGCCCTGCCGGTGAAAAGGCAAAGGCGGGCGCACCTTTCTGAATGAGTGGACCGGAGTTGCTATTCTTCCTGTCTTCCTCCGATCAGATCGCCGATGATCCGGCTCAGAGTGGTCGTCTTTTCGACGCTGCTGCTGCTTCCACTGCTGCCGGAGGATGATTTCCTTTTGCTCGAGCTTGAACTGCTGGAGCGGTAAGAACACCGCGTGCAGGTGGAGGGCAGATTGCCGGCCTTGTAGTAGCCGATCGCGGTCGAATAGCATCTTCTGCCGGCAAGCTTGCCGGAATTGAGGCAATAGGAACGCTCCACGACTTTATCGCTGATCTCAAACTTCTTGGCGGGCAGCTTTTTGTGGATGGGGTTCATGACCGCCTTAAAGATTTTGCCGGCCGGGTTGCCGCTGACGTTGGAAACAGACTTATTCAAATCGTACCCGTACCAGACCGCCGCCACATAATAAGGCGTTCCGCCGACAAACCAGCGGTCATAATCATCGGTCGTAGTACCGGTTTTGGCCATCGTCTGGAATCCGTCGATCTTATACGGGACGCCGGTGCCGCGGCTGTCGGTCGTGACCGTTTGAAGGAGCTTGCACATGACACCGGCCGTATCCTCGCCGATAGCCTGCTCGCCCTCGTTGAGCGTATTGTCAAAGTAGATCGTGCTGCCGTCGCTGTTGGTGACCTTGTAATAACAATAGGGTTTAAAATATTTGCCGCCGTTGCCGAACGTCGCGTAAGCGGCCGCCATTTCGAGCGTCGTGATGCCCTTATACATGGCGCCGGTCGCCAGAGGCGCGGGCGCAAGGTCGTGGTCACGGTTGGCTGATGAGATTTTGAAGACCTCGGTCAGATACTGATACGATTTCTTACACGTCAGATCAAAATAGCAGATACGGGCAGCCACCGTGTTGAGGGAACGCGCCAGCGCGTTCTGCACGGTCACGTTGCCGCCGCTGCCCCAGCCGCCCTGGTTCTTCGGCCACTGCTTGCCCTGATAGGCAAAGGGCTTGTCCTGATAATAAGACGACCAGGTGATAATGTTGGCGTCGATCGCAGGGCCGTAGACCGAGATCGGCTTAATGGAGGAACCGGGCTGACGCGGCGAGGCGCTGGCGCGGTTGAGGCAGCGGTTGCCGCTCTTTTTGCCGGCGGCGCCGCAAATGGCAACCACGCGGCCGCGGTAATCCATGATCGTCATCGCCGACTGTACCTGAACCTTGCGGCCGGATTCGTTCGGGAAGGTCTTGCGGTTGACGTAGACCTTTTCGAGCTGCGCCTGAATGTTCATGTCGATCGCGGCATAAATCTTCAGCCCGCCGTAATAGATCTTCTGGGTCGCTTCCTGCTTGGACAGCCCCTTTTCGTTGGTGAACTGATCATAAAGACTGTCAATGATAAAGTCAACGTAAAAGCTCTGGATCGTTTCTTTTTCGTCTTTCTGGTTCTTCGCTTTATCCGGGTTGGCGGCTTTGTATTTCTTGCTGTTTGTGAGGATCAGCTCGTAGTTGACAGCCTCCTCATATTCCTGCTGGGTGATCTTTTCCTGCTCCAGCATATAGTTCAGGCAATCCAGCTGACGCTCACGGTTGTTCTGGGGGTTGACCAGCGGATCGTAGCCGTAGGGCGCCTTGGTGATGGCCGCCAGACAGGCGCTTTCTGCCAGATTCAGCTCGGACACTTCCTTGCCGAAATATTTTTCGGCCGCCGTTTTCACGCCGTAACACCCTTCGCCCAAATAAAGCGTGTTCAGATAGGCCTCAAGGATCTGATTTTTGTTGAAGTTGTTTTCAAGGTTGAGCGCATAGCCGATTTCGTTGAACTTTCTCACAAAGGTCGCGTCGCGCTCGCCGGTGATGTTTTTGACCAGCTGCTGTGTGATGGAGGAACCGCCCGTGTGGAAATGGTCTTTGATGAAAACCGCGACAAAACGGATCCAGTCAACGCCGTGGTGCTCGTAAAAGCGCTTATCCTCCAGCGAAACGAACGCCTGCTTGAGGTGCTCGGGCATTTCGTTCATGCTCAGATAAATGCGGTTCACCTTGCCGTGCAGCCGCTGCAGCTCAAACAGCTTGCCCTTGGCGTCGTAGGCGTAGATGATGGAGGTCTGGTTCTGGTTGACCTGATATTCGTTCAGGTCGATCACCACGTCGCCGGTGGCAACGTTGTATACGCTGAAGAAAACATAAGAGCCAACGATCACGCCGGTGAGAATGCAGATGGCCGCCAGACTGAAAAAGAGCTTCCAGAAAATGGGCAGGCCGTGCCGTTCGGCTTTGGCCGCCGCTTTTTTGGCGCGCCGGACGCTGCGCGGATCGGGCATGGGAGCAGCGGGCGCCGCATATTTGGACACCGGGCGGTCGGGCGTTGCCGGACGGCCGGGCGCCGCCTGCTGGTTCGCCGGACGCCGGGAGACCGGGCGGCCGGGCGCCGCCTGCTGGTTCACCGGGCGCTGGGAAACCGGGCGGCCGGGCGCCGCCTGCTGGTTCACCGGGCGCTGGGAAACCGGACGGCCGGAGGCCGCCTGATTGTTCACCGGGCGCTGGGAGACCGGACGGCCGGGCGCCGCCTGATTGTTCACCGGGCGCTGGGAGACCGGACGGCCGGAGGCCGCCTGATTGTTCACCGGGCGCCGGGAAACCGGAACGTCGGGCATTGGCTGGTTGCTCACCGGGCGGTTGTTCACCGCGCGGTTGGGCGTCGGCTGATTGCTCAGCGGGCGGTTGGACACCGGGCGGTCGGGCGTCGGCTGATTGCTCAGCGGACGGTTGGATGCCGTTGGCTGTTTTTTGGAGATCGGGATCCCCTCTTCCCGCCGATTCGGATCTTGATTCATAGTGACTGCCACAGGATACCGGCCGTGAAAACGCAGGGCGTTTTGCACGCACAGCATCGTTCCCTTTCTAAAATGTTGTGCTGCATGATTTACAACACAAAGAGCCATTATATTGTCTTGTATTATATCATATGCACGAAAAAAATAAAGGGTTTTTTCAAAACTTTATGGTTTTTGAGCGGAATATTTATGATTTTGAGGTAATTTTTTGCGAAAAACGGGAAAAATATGCCCGAGGTGAGTAAAATCAAGCGAAAATTGATTGCGGCAGTCCTGCTCGCGGCGGCGATCCTCGGCGGTATTTCGGCGCGAAATGCGCAAAAAGCCGCCGACCCGCAACGGGCCGACGGCTGCGCTTATGTGGTGAAAGAGTATAACGGCATGATCGCCGTGTTTCAAAACGGAAGCAACCTGCCGGATGAGATTCTGGACTGTCGGCTCGACAGCCTGCCGCCGGAGGAAGTGCAGCGCCTGAAAAACGGGATCCCCGTTTTCAGCGAACAGGAGCTGCAAAAGCTGATCGAAGCGTTCGATTAGGGCGATACCGCACCGTGCTTAGTTCTGGTGATAATCCTTCAGGAAATCGCCGAGGTCGCGCATGGCCTTCGCCATCTTTTCGGGTTCGGGCAGCATAACGATGCGGAAGTGATCGGGCGCGTCCCAGCTGAAGCCGCGGCCGGGAATGATCATGACGTTTTTGGCATGGAGATAATCCATGGCGAACTGCTGATCGTCGGTGATGTTGAACTTT
>CADBPL010000134.1 GCA_902796535.1 Oscillospiraceae bacterium | reverse complement strand
ACCTGCATCCCGCGCGAAAAATTAGTGCCGCTCACCGCCGCGTTTCTGGGCGCCGCCGTTGACGATGTGGAGGAAGCGGCGGACGGCCTGATCGAAGACCGGCAGATCGAAGCCGAAACCATCAACGGCAAAGAGTTTCTCTTTCTGCCCCAGCTGCACCGCGCCGAACAAAAGGCGGCGCAGCGCATCAAGGTGCTCTGCTCCTTCCCGCCGGCAGGCAAGCCGACGCTGCTGCAGGACATTGAAAACATGGAACGCGAGCAGTGCATCGTTTATGAACAAAAGCAAAAGCTGGCCATTATGACCGCCGTTGAAAAAGGAATGCTCATCCTCACCGGCGGCCCCGGCACCGGCAAAACCACCGCCATCAACGGCATGATCGCGCTGTTTAAAAAGGACAAGCTGCGCATTGCTTTGACCGCCCCCACCGGCCGCGCCGCCAAGCGCATGAGCGAGATCACCGGCATGGAGGCCAAGACTATTCACCGCCTGCTGGAGGTGGAATGGGACGAAAACGACAACCAGAAATTCACCCGCAACGAGCGTAATCCGCTGGCGGCCGACGTGCTGATCGTGGACGAGCTGTCCATGGTGGACGTCACGCTGTTCGCGGCGCTGCTTGACGCGCTGCCGCTGGGCTGCCGCCTGATCATGGTGGGCGACAGCGACCAGCTGCCGCCCGTGGGCGCGGGGAACGTGCTGCACGATCTGATCGAAAGCGGCCTGCTGCCCACGGTGGAGCTGAAGGAAGTGTTCCGCCAGGCGCAGCGCAGCCTGATCGTCACCAACGCGCACCGCATCGTCAGGGGCGAAAACCCTGTGCTCGACAAGACCGACAGCGACTTTTTCTTTGTTTCGCGCCGTTCGGCCGATTCGGTCACCGAGGGCGTGTGCGAGCTTTGCGCCAACCGCCTGCCGCGCGCGTTCGGCTATTCGCCGTTCACCGATATTCAGGTGCTCTGCCCCTCGCGCAAGGGCGAAAACGGCACCTACAACCTCAACCGCCGCCTGCAGGAGCGCATCAACCCGCCGGACGAGAGCAAGCGTGAGATCACGGTGGGGATGTTCCTTTTCCGCGAGGGCGACAAGGTCATGCACATCAAAAACAACTATGACCTGCAATGGCAAAAGCCAAACGGCGAGCAGGGCGCGGGCATTTTCAACGGCGATATTGGCCGCATCGTGCAGATCAGGCCGGACGGCACGACCCGCATCGAGTTCGACGATTACCGCGAGGCGGTCTATCTGCCGGACAACCTGCGCGAGGTGGAGCTGGCCTACGCCGTGACCATCCACAAAAGCCAGGGCAACGAGTTTGACGCCGTGCTCATTCCGCTGCTGCACGTGACCGAACAGCTCGGCTACCGCAACCTGCTTTACACCGGCGTGACCCGCGCGAAAAAGCTGCTGATCCTGCTGGGCAGCGAGGAGCAGATCTACCGCATGACCCGCAACGACAAAAAAGCAAAACGCTATTCCGCGCTGAAATATTTTTTAACGGAGGAAGGCTAACGTGGATAATTTTACATTTGACGAAGGCATTGAGCCGGGCGGCCTGCGTTCGCGCAGCGAGATCAAGCTGCTGGTGTGCTATCTGCTTTCCGGCATTGATGAAAAAATCACCCGGGCGCAGCTTTGCGAAATTTCGCAGGATAAAGGGCTGGCCAACTATTTTGAACTCAATCAGGCCATCAGCGAGCTGGTCGCGGGCGGCTCGGTCACGTCGGATTTTATCGACTGTGAAGAATACCTGAGCGTGACCGAAAAGGGGCGCTCCTCCGCCAAAACGCTCGAGAGCCAGCTGCCCAAATCCGTGCGTGAAAAGGCGATCAACGCCGCCATCAAAATGCTCACGCTCGCGCGCAGCAAACGCGAAAACAACGTCGAGGTCGAAAAGCTGCCGGAGGGCGGCTACAACGTCACCTTCAGCGTGTCCGACCCCAAGGCGCAGCTCATGCGGCTGACCGTGTTTGTGGCGGATGAAATGCAGGTGGAAACCGTAAAAAACAATTTTTATGAGGACCCGGTGCGGCTGTATTCCGGCATCATCGCGTCTTTAACAGTATAACAGGGAGGAAAAAACATGGCAAAGTATACGATCGGTCTGGATTACGGCACGCTGTCCGGCCGCGCGCTGGTGGTCAACGCGCAAACCGGCGAGGAGCTGGCAAGCAGCATTTACGATTACCCTCACGCCGTCATGGACGAGGCGCTGCCCTGCGGCAAAAAATTGGGGCAGGACTGGGCGCTGCAGCACCCGCAGGATTACCTCGACGTGCTCGCCCACACCATCCCCGACGCGCTGCAAAAGGCGGGCGTTTCGGCTGAGGACGTCATCGGCGTGGGCATCGACTTCACCGCCTGCACCGTGCTGCCGACGAAAAAAGACGGCACACCGCTGTGCTTCCTGCCGGAATACGTTGAAGAACCCCACGCTTATGTAAAACTCTGGAAGCACCACGCCGCGCAGAAATACGCGACCAAGCTCAATGAGATCGCCCTCGAACGCGGCGAAGAATGGCTGGACAATTACGGCGGCAAGATCTCGTCCGAATGGGCGATCCCGAAGCTGTGGCAGATTCTGGACGAAGCGCCCGAAATCTATGCGCAGACCGACCGCTTCATTGAGGCGACCGACTGGGTCGTCTGGCAGCTCACCGGCAAAGAATCGCGCAACTCCTGCTGCGCCGGTTACAAGGCCATGTGGAACAAGGCCACCGGCTTCCCGAGCGACGACTTTTTTAAAGCGCTCGACCCGCGCATGGAGCACGTGATCGACGAAAAATTCTCGCGCGATATTATCCCCAGCGGCACCTTCGCCGGCACCATCACCGCAAAAGCCGCCGCGCTCACGGGGCTGAAAGAGGGCACGGCTGTGGCCGCCGGCACCATTGACGCGCACGTGTTCGTGCCGGCCGTGGGCATTGCCGGCGCGGGCGAAATGCTCGCCATCATGGGCACCTCGACCTGCCACATGATGATGGGCGAAGAAGAGGTCAAGGTCAAGGGCATCTGCGGCGTCGTGTCCGACGGCATCATGCCCGGGCTTTACGGCTATGAAGCGGGCCAATCCTGCGTGGGCGACCATTTCGGCTGGTTCATCGACAACTGCCTGCCCGCGTCTTATGAAAAAGAGGCCGCCGAAAAGGGGATCAATATCCACAAGCTCCTGCGTGAAAAATGTGAAAGCAAAAAGCCCGGCGAAAGCGGATTGCTCGCGCTGGACTGGTGGAACGGCAACCGTTCCGTTCTCGTTGACGTTGACCTGACCGGCATGATGCTGGGCATGACCCTGCGCACGAAGCCGGAGGATATTTACCGCGCGCTCATCGAAGCCACCGCCTACGGCACGCGCATGATCATTGAAAATTACCGCGAACAGGGTGTGCCGGTCAACGCGTTTTACGCCGCGGGCGGCATTTCGCAAAAAGACCCGATGACCATGCAGATCTATGCCGACGTGATCAATATGCCCATCAAGATCGCCGGTTCCGATCAGGGCGGCGCGCTGGGCGCCTCCATCTTCGGCGCGGTCGCCGCAGGCAGCGCAAGGGGCGGCTATGACGACGCGTTCGAGGCCGCGCGCGTGATGGGCAAGGTCAAGGACACGATCTATGAGCCCATCCCCGAAAACGCCGCGATCTATGACAAGCTCTACGCTGAATATAAAATCCTGCACGATTATTTCGGCCGCGGCGCAAACGACGTGATGAAAAGGCTCAAACAGTTAAGAGGGCAGAATTAAGAGTTAAGAGGTTGGGTTTAGCCGATAGCGAATAGCGGATAGCTGATAGCGCATCAGCGTTCCGGTCAAAACGCTGCCGCGGTCAACACCGCACCGCTTCTTGCCTCGCCCTTTGGGAGAGGTGGCGCCGCCAAAGGCGGTGACGGAGAGGGCAAAAAGAGGCAGAGGTCAGATGATATTCTATTCCACCTCTCAGTCACTTCGTGACAGCTCTCTTTTTACACCCGATCTAAAGGAACCGCTTCTTGCCTCGCCCTATGGGAGAGGTGTCGCCGCCAAAGGCGGTGACGGAGAGGGCAAAAGAAAAGGATCCTAATCTATGCCATTACCAAAAAACAACAAGCTGCTTCCCCGTGCAAGAGAACTGCGCAAGGATATGACGCAGCACGAGCGAAAGCTATGGTATCTTTTCCTGCGTCGTTATCCTGTCAAAATCTACAAACAACGGATCATAAATAATTTTATCGTTGATTTTTACTGTTATGAGGCGAAGCTTGTGATCGAAGTGGACGGCACCCAGCACTATATGGAGAAAGCCGCTGCACGCGATCTTGAACGGGATCAGGCGCTTAAAAATCTCGGGCTGTTTGTTCTTCGCTTCAGTAATTATGAGATTGATGCGCAATTTGATTCGGTCTGTGAACAAATTGATTTAACAATCAGAGAAAGAACAACGGGTTTCTGTGACAAATAAAGCCGTACAAACGGCTTGCCCTCTCAGTCACTTCGTGACAGCCCTCTTTTTACACCCGATCTAAGGGAACCGCTTCTTGCCTCGCCCTATGGGAGAGGTGTCGCCGCCAAAGGCGGTGACGGAGAGGGCAAAAAAGGCAGAGGGCAGATGATATTCTATTCCCCCTCTCAGTCACTTCGTGACAGCTCTCCCTGTGGGAGAGCCAAGAGCTCTCTTTTTACACCCGATCTAAAGGAACCGCTTCTTGCCTCGCCCTTTGGGAGAGGTGGCGCCGCCAAAGGCGGTGACGGAGAGGGCAGAATTAGGTCAGAGGGCAGAATTAAGAGTTAAGAGGTTGGGGTTAGCCGAGAGCGGAAAGCGGATGGCGGATGGCCGAGAGCGGATAGCGGATAGCGATTGATCGGTCACCCTTAATTCTTAATTCCTAATTCATAATTCCTAATTGATTCCGCCTTTTCGCAGTTCAGAGGTCAGAATTAAGAGTTAAAAGGTTGTTTCCTTTTACGCCTACCTCTTAATTCTTACTTCTTAACTCTTAATTAAAAACGTCGGAGGTTTTTTATGAAAACGCTGAAACGATCGCTTTCCCTTTTTCTGGCCATGGTGCTGCTCGCGGCGCTGGCCGTTCCGGCCTTTGCGGCAACCGAAACGGCGGTTGACGAAACCGTTTCGTTCCTGTGCTACAACGTCGCCGGGCTGCCCATCCCGTCCGCGTTCAGCCCCACCAAAAAAGTCGTGCCCACCGCCACCAAAAAGATCGGTCAGGTGCTCAACAACTGCGGGTGCGACGTCATCGCCGTGCAGGAGGATTTTCAGTTCCACGGCATTCTTGCGCGGCAAATGACGAATTACCCCTATCAGACCTTCACCTCCGGCGGCATCCCCGTGGGCGACGGGCTGAACATCTTTTCCAAATATCCGCTTTACAACGTCGAGCGCGTGGCGTGGAACGAGGCCTACGGCATTTTCACGCAGGGCGCCGATGAGCTCACCCCCAAGGGCTTCATCAAATGCACGGTCGATTACAAGGGGCTGCTGTTCGATTTTTACAACATCCACGTGGACGCCTACGGCTCGGAGATCGACTGCCAGTATAAGGTCAAGCAGTTCAACCAGCTGCTCGATTACATCACCGAAAACTCGGCGGGGCGCAGCGTGCTGATCACGGGCGACTACAACGCCGTCATGCACAGCGACGTCAACGCCAGGCTCTATCCCATTATGATCGAGGGCGGCGGCTTTAAAGATGCGTGGTGCGAGGTCATCAACAACGGCGATTATTTTCAGGGCGAAGATAAGTATGAGCGGATCAACTATTTTGCGTCGCTCTATCAGGATTACTGGGGCTATTGGGATTCGGTGGAGCGGATGCTCTACCGCGACGGCGACCTGCAGCTGACCGCGCTGACGAATGAATATGAGCTGTACGTTGACGAAAACGGCAACCCCCTGAGCGATCACGCCAGCTGCCGGTTCGATTTCCGCTTCACGGCCGATCGCTACGTCCGCCCGGAAATGGAACTGAAGGAGCCCCGGCGCGAAAGCATTTTTTCCGCCATCTCCCGCCGGGTGCATTACTTCTTCCACAGCCTGAACCTGATCCTCACCAACCTGTGGAGCTGGGCAACCAAAGGAGAATACCGCTAATCAAAAAGCCAAAAACGTGTTGACAAATCATCCTGCATTGATACAAAAAAGGGGCTGTCGCGCTAAGGCAGCTCCGAAACAAGAAATCAGAACCACTAGTAAACTAGTGGTTTGCTCGGACCCTATAAGGGT
>CADBPL010000133.1 GCA_902796535.1 Oscillospiraceae bacterium | reverse complement strand
TTATCGACCCGCGGGGTCGCGGTGAGGAACGTCGGGTCGCAGACCATCGGCGGACTCACGCCGAGCGCTTTTTCACAAAGCGCGCGCGCCCCCTCATCGCGGGCCGAAAGCGCCGTAAACCCGCGCATGGCTTCCCGCACCGCGGCGGGAATCGCCGCGCCGGCCGCCTTGCCTGTGCTCGGCGCATAGGCGACGATCCGCCCGGCAGTCAGCCCGGCGCTGTATTTAACGAGTGAAAAGCTCTTCGGGTCAAGAAAATTCCACACCTCGTCGCTGCCGATGACAACGCAGTCCAGCCCGAGCGCGTTGATCTGTTCGGCGTTATACACCGGCTTGGTGAGATTGAGATTCTCCCTGCGCGTCCGGGAAAAAATCAGCGGCTGCGACACCTTGTTGAGCCAGGAGGCCGGCGTTTCGCTGTCGGGATAAAAGCGGAAAAAGCCGCCGACGTTGATGATGTTCTGCTTGGGGATGATGTAGTTGATCACGCAGACTTCGTCGCCCGGGAACAGCGCCTTCAGCTTTTCCTGCAAGGCCCATGTCTGCAAAAACGCGCCGAAATTGTTGATGGTATGATGCGTTAAAATTCCGATTCTCATAATTCCTTCTCTTTCGCGGCGGCATACAGCGCCAAATACAGGTTCTGCATACGAAGCGCCTCTGATTTGATTTCGTATCCGGCGGCCGTCAATTCGGCTGCGCGGCTCACTCTCGCCTGCGGTTTTCGGTCAAGGATCGTTTTTGCCCAGTGCGCGGCGTCGTCGTTCAGGCTGAGGAACCGCATCTGATCGGTCACCCTGACCTCAGGCGTGATCGTATCGGACAGCACACAGGGCAGGTCAGCCGCCTGCGCCTCGATGGCGACGACCGGCAGCCCTTCGTTGAACGACGTCATGATAAACGCGTCAAAGGCACAGTACCACTCGTTGACGTTGGTCTGCACGCCGGTGAAGGTGACGGCGTCGGTCAGCCCCAGCTCAGCCGCGGTTTGCCGCAGAGTCGGTTCCAGCTCGCCCGTTCCGATCATCACCAGCCGCGTGTTCGGGTCAAGCCGGCGCATTTCGGCAAAGATCTCCAGAATCTTTTTTTGATTCTTTTCCGGCGACAGTCTGCCGACATGGCCGAGCACAAAGCTGTCGCCGAATCCGTACTGTCTGCGGATGGCGTCCCGCGCTTCTTCCCGGAAGGTGAACTGATCGGCGTCGATCGCGTTATGGATCAGCTCATGCCGGCCGTTCCAGCGTTTTTCGGAAAAATAGAACCTGCCCGCCGCGTCGGAACAGCCCCAGTAATCGGTCGCGACATATTTGATCAGCGGCCGCATCAGCTTTTTCAGCTCATTCTTCAGCCCCAGGGGCACGGCGGTTGCGTGCGCGTGCGCAATGCGAACCGGAATGTTATTCTTTTTAGCCGATACCAGCGCGTAAAGCATCAGCGAGCCGTTGTGGGTGTGGATCATCCTGTATTCGGGGTGCTCACGGAACAGCTCGGTCATGTAGGCGACATATTTGGGATAGCTCATAAAACCGGGCGAAATAAAGATCCTGCCGCCCAGCGCCCTGATCTCATCATCGTAATCACCCGGAGCGGGCTTGTTGCACAAAAAATCGAACTGAACCTTCTCCCGGTCAACGTGGCGGTAAAAATTCATCAGCATGGTCTCTATGCCGCCGCGATCCATGTTGCTTACGGATTGTAACACTCTTATCATAACAATCATCATGCGATTCAGAATTCGCACAAAATGAGATGAACAATCTCACCCTTATGCCCGAATCGCATCTCCTTTCAGAATTTTCAAACTGCAGCCTCTGTTTCAAGCAGGAATTCAGATTGCTTACTCTACTTTCATGCGCGGCTTGCGCCGGTTGAGCTTATCCCGTTCCCGCTTTTGATGCAGCCACAGTCTGAACCCGCTCAGCCGGTAGAGCGGCACCTGCTGCGGCTGTTCCTTGACGGGCATAAAGAACACGCACATCGGGATCATGCGGATAATCATGCTCGACCAGTAATAAAACATCGTGTTGTCCGTCATGTAGGTGACCAGCATATAAATGTTGATCGCCATGAAGCAGACGGCAACCTTTTCGCCGCAGCGCGTGATGAACCATTCGGTCTGGTACACATAGTAGCCCATGATCCACAGGAAGAAGCCCCAGAAGCCCATTTCAACGTACATTTTCAAAATGTCGTTATGCACGGCGTTGATGGCGACGACCTGGTCACGCGTTCCTCTCATGGTTTTGAGCAGCTGCACGCAGAACTCGTAACCCTTGCCGCGGTAGGATGGCTTGACTTCGTAGTAATTTGAAATAAAATCATAGATTCTTTCTCTGCCGTTGAGCTCGATATCATGATCCAGCAAAAAGCGGGAAAAAATACCCTTTTGGATGATAACGATGTAAAAGTAGCAAAAAATAACGATCACGATCGAGGTAATTACGAGCGTTCGCACCTGACCCTTCGGCCCGAGCAGCAGGCAGAAAAGCGCAAACAAAACCGCGACGAGCAGGCTGAGAAAGGCGATTCGCTTCAGACCCGCAAAAAACAGGAACATGGCGACGGCCGCATACACATAACGGTATTTTTCGCCCGGGCAGAAGAAGACAAAATACAGGAAAAAAACGCCCATGACAAACGTAATATCGTGTATTTCGATGGCGCGAATGAATTTGGAATTGACGATCACCTCGTTCGCTCCGAAAGAGGTGATGTTTGCGATCATGTCTTTGACCGCGCCGCCAATGCCGTTGGTAGCCGCGCCGAGCAGGATGATGACAAAGTTGGCGGATGTTATGCCGAAAAAAGTGTATTTGGCGGCCTGTTCCTCAAACAGATAAACGGCTGAAATCACGATAGCGATATTGAGGAGCTGATAAGAAATTTTGGAAACGCCCTTGATGATATAGCCGAGCGATTGCAAATCGAGGATCCAGATCATGACAGAGCAGAGAATGATGCCGATAATGATGGAGGAAAACATGATGGAAAAGCGGGAGAGCACCTTGAAGTTTTTGAAGTTGCCCGACCACAGAATGTAAAGAAAAGCCAAACCGAGCGCGCCCGCCGAAATAACCTTGGGCAGCGCGCCAAGCGCCTGATTAACCACCTTCCAGTCGCCCATAGCGGCGCCGAAAATGAAAAAGATGTAAAGGCCGATGAAAATTTTTGAATTTTTCGTTGGTAATTCTTCCATGTACTTAGCCACCGTATTCCCTGTGAAAGCAGCGCCGCGGCCTGCCCGGTCGGGTTACTTTTGTTATTTGGCGAACAGCATGGCCAGCCGCCTGTCTGCACCGCAAAGCAGCCGGAAGGCGGTTGGATTGCCCATAAAGCGGTCAAGCGCTGCAAACCGTTTTTTCTGGCACAGCCTGACCGGCAGGTGCCATTCCCACCGACCGCTTGCTTTGGGGTCAAAGCGGCTGACAGCGGTTTTGTAAGGTTCGGTTTCAAGGAACGTGAGAAAAGCCTGCTTTCGTTCCTCACGCGGGTTGGGGTTGTCTTTGTGGAACAGGTTCAGCCGCATATTGTCCATGACCAGCGAAAGAACGCGGTGGTTGTAAAACCGTTCTTCCACGTCGGCGTCACCCGGAAAATACTTGTCGGCGCACGCGAGCAGATGGTCGGTCAGCGACTGCGCCATTTGCAGATAATCGGCGCTGTAACGCCGCGTAATGCCCTGCTCGTTGCCGCGGTAATAGTACATGACATAGGGAAGGTACCCGATTCTTTTGGCATAAAAATAAGCTTCCGTGTTAAAGACGCTGTCCTGCGCCTTTTTTTGCTTGACAGGAAACAGGAGATCGTTTTTTACCAAAAACTCCTTGCTGTAAAGCGCCGCCCACGCCGCATGGTAAAAGGCGCGTGACGAAAGACCGAACGGTTTGCTCAGCGTCGGGTCAAGGCAAAGGCAGGAAATGCTCAGCGCACGGCCGGCTTCCGGCGGCAATTCCTTGATGCCGGTCAGCTCACAGGGATGTTCCGGTTCTTTTTGACCGACAAACTTCAGCCGGTCGTGAATGACGATGTCGTATTCAGACGCGTTGTATTGATCGCTAAAACGCAGAAAGGTTTCCACGCAGTGATCGGAAAGCAGATCGTCGCCGTCAACAAAAAAGATCCAGTCGCCCTTTGCCTCGGCAATGGTGCGGTTGCGCACGCTGCTCAGCCAGCTGTTGTGATCCATGCGTATGTAACGCACGCGGCTGTCTGTCTCGGCGTATTCGCGGCAGACCTCGCCGGAATTGTTGGTGGAACAGTCGTCAATCAAAAGCAGCTCCGTTTCATCGGTGAGCTGACGGAGCACCCCTTCGATATGCGCCCGCAAAAACTGTTCGTCTACGTTATAAACGGCCGTGCCGATGGTAAGCCTGATCGCCATATTTTTCGCCCACTTTTCTGAAAATTTAAAATCAAATATTAAAACTGATTTTTTTTATATTATATCAAAATTTCAAGAAAAATCAACAGTAAAATCGACAATAAATTGAGAATTCGTCATTTTGTACACCCTTTCGATCGCTTGACAAGCGTTTTGCGGTACGGTATAATGCTTAAGGCAACACCGCACACCCCATTTGTGCGGCGCTGGCTTAAAAAATAAATGCGTAAGCGGTGAAGGTTATGTATAAAATTAAACGGTTGTTCGTTTATATTCGAGTCTTTTTTATTATGATCGCGGCCGAAGCCGTCAGCCTGTTTGTGCGGCGCAAGCCGGCCTACCGGGGGCTGTGGATCGTTTCGGAGCGCGGGCAGGAAGCGCGCGACAACGGTTATCATTTTTTCAAATATCTGCGCCGTGAACACCCGGAGATCAACGCTGTTTATATCATCACCGGCAATTCGCCCGACCGCGGCAAGGTCGCCGACCTCGGCACGCTGGTGGAATACGGCAGCTTTCGCCATTATCTTTGCTTCATTCTGGCAAAGGTCAGGGTCAGCACACACATTGACGGGTATTCGCCGGATATTCTTTTCTTTAACAAATTCGGCCGGTTCTTTCCCGATCATGCCAAAAAGATCTTCCTCCAGCACGGCATTACCAAGGACGATATGGCCTTCTGCCATGCGGATCGAACCAATATTGATATGTTTGTCTGCGCAGCCGTGCCGGAATTTGACTATATCGACCAGACCTTCGGCTACCCGAAAGGCGTGCTGAAGCTGACAGGGCTTTGCCGCTACGACAACCTGAAAAAGACCGACCGGCCGACCAAAAAGCTGCTGTTCATGCCCACCTGGCGCGCCACCCTGCGCACCTGCAACAGGCACACGTTTCTGGAAAGCGATTATTTCAAGAACTACAACGCTTTCCTGAACAGCAAAAAGCTTTCCGAGCTGCTTGAAAAAAACGATTACGAGCTGGTTTTCTACCCTCATTTTGAGGTGCACCGTTTTCTGGATTGTTTCCAATGCAGCGACCCGCGCATCAAAATCGCCGATTTCAAAAACAACGACGTACAGGATCTGCTCATACACAGCGATATTCTCATCACCGACTTTTCGAGCGTATTTTTTGATTATGCCTATATGCGCAAGCCCGTGGTCTATTACCAATATGACGAAGCGGCTTTTCGCGCGGAGCAATACGCAAAGGGCTATTTTGATTATCGGGAAAACGGCTTTGGCGAGGTGGTCGAAACACAGGACGCCCTGCTGAACAATCTGCAGCATATTCTTGACAATGATCTCAGGCCGGATGAAAAATATCTCAACCGCATGAACACGTTCTTCAAATTCAACGACCAGAACAACTGCAAACGCGTTTACGAAGCGATCTGCGAGCTTTAAGGCACACCGCACGGTTGGGTGCGCAGATCGTGCCGTATGTTTAAAAAACAGGCAGCACCTTGGCGGGCGCTGCCTGTTCCCTTAGTAACCACTGATTAAATCGCAGGCGCACGTCTTGACGGAGTATTTTCCGCCATATATCACAAAAATACTCGTTAATACACCAAGTATTGCCTGCGTTTTTTGTTTCATCTGACGAAAAATC
>CADBPL010000132.1 GCA_902796535.1 Oscillospiraceae bacterium | reverse complement strand
TGGTCTTTGAATCTTAAAGTATCCAATGATCCTTTGGTTTCAGCCACAAAATAAATGTGTTTGACGCTGCCTTCATAGAAAGCGATAAAGTGACTTGCCCTGAATGAGGGACGGAGAGGATAAAAGAGATGGGATCGGATTAAAAATACTATTCTGCTTTCAGCGCGCGCATGGCGTTGAGGATGACCAGCATGGTCACGCCGACGTCGGCGAACACGGCCAGCCCCATGGGTGCCAGACCGAACAGCCCGAGCGCCATAACTGCTGCTTTCACCAGCAGAGAAAACGCAATATTCTGCCGCACAATGCGCATCGTTCGCCTGGCAAGGCGCACGCCAAGGGCGATTTTGCGCGGATCGTCATCCATCAGCACCGCGTCCGCCGCCTCGATCGCTGCGTCCGACCCGACGCCGCCCATTGCGATGCCGACGTCCGCACGGGCGAGCACAGGCGCGTCGTTGATGCCGTCGCCCACAAAGGCGAGGGTCGCGCCGCCTTTTTCGGCCTTCAGCAAGCTTTCCAGCCGCTCGACCTTGTCGGCGGGCAGCAGCTTGGCATAGACCTCGTCAAGCCCTAATTCCCTGCCGACTGCCTGCCCGATGGGTTCCGCATCGCCCGTGAGCATGACCGTTTTTTGCACGCCCTCATTTTTCAGCGCCGCAAGCGCCGCTTTGGCCTCCGGCTTGATCTCATCCGACACAACGATGTGCCCGGCATAAACGCCGTCCACCGCCACATGCACCGTGGTGCCGACCAGGTGGCAGGGCAGCCACGGCAGCCCCAGCTCGTCCATGAGCTTGTCGTTGCCCACGCAAACGCTTTTGCCGCCGACCGTGCCCTTCACGCCCCTGCCGACCAGCTCCTGAATCTCACTGACCGCCGGCTCCTCAACCGGACACGTCAAAACGATCGACCGCGCCACGGGGTGATTGGAGGCGCTTTCCACCGCTGAAGCCAGCCGCAGCAGCTCCTGCTCATCAAATTGATCGGCGTGAACGGCGGTGACGTGGAACACGCCCCCGGTGAGCGTGCCGGTTTTGTCGAACACGACCGTTTTGATTCTGGCAAGCGCGTCCAGCGCGCTGCTGCCCTTGAGCAAAAGCCCTCGCTTTGCCGCCGCGCCGATGCCGCAAAAGAACGTCAGCGGCACGGAAATGACCAGGCTGCATGGGCAGGAAATGACCAGAAACGTGCAGGCGCGCGTGAACCATTCGGCAAAATCGCGTGTGATGATCCCCGGCACAACGGCCAGCAGCACGGCAAAGGCGACCACACAGGGCGTGTAAATTTTAGCGAAACGGCGAATAAAGGCTTCGCTTTTTGTTTTTTTACTCTCGGCATACTGCACCAGCTCCAGCACCTTGCTCACGGTGGACTGGCCGAACGCCTTGGTGACCTGCACGCGCAGCAGACCGCTGAGGTTGACGCAGCCGCTGAGCACGTCGTCGCCGGGCGCTGCCGCAGCAGGCAGAGATTCGCCCGTGAGCGCCGACGTATCAACTGTGGAATCCCCCGCAAGCACCACACCGTCGAGCGGAATGCGTTCCCCGGGGCGGATCTCGATCGTTTCGCCGATCGCCACTTCTTCCGGCTTCACCTGCTCCGTTTGTTCGCCGCGCACCACGCGCGCCATATCCGGGCGAATATCCATCATCTGCTCGATCGAGCGGCGGCTTTTGCCCACGGCATAGCCCTCAAACAGCTCGCCGATTTGGAACAGCAGCATAACCAGAACCGCTTCCTTATAATCCCCCAGCACCATGGCGCCGGTCGCGGCCACGCACATCAGGAAATTCTCGTCGAACACCTCGCCGTGCCGGATGTTTTCAAAAGCCTCCAGATAGGTTTCATAGGAGATCAGCAAATAGGGCGCCAGCCACAGCAGCAGAACGCCCCACGCGGGCAGATCCAAGCAAGAGGTCAGCAAAAACGCCGCAAGCGACAGCGCCGCGGTAATGCTGATTTTGATTATGCTTTCCTTCGGGTTTTCTTCATGCTCATGCTCGTGTTCGTGTTCATGGTCATGATGATGCTCGTGCTTGTGATTATGCTCATGCTCATGTTCGCTCATGTTCTCACTCCTCGATATGCTCCAGACCCATGTCGATGATGGTGCGCACGTGGTCGTCGGCCAGCGAATAACGCACGTTTTTGCCCTCCTTGCGGCCGCTGACGAGCTTGTTCTGGCGCAAAATGCGCAGCTGGTGCGACACCGCCGTTTGCGACAGGTTCAGCGCTTCGGCAATGTCGTTGACGCAAAGCTCCTTTTCAAACAGCGCATACAGGATCTTGATGCGGGTGGAATCGCCGAAAATCTTGAACAGCTCCGCTAAATCGTAAAGCGTCTCCTCCTCCGGCAGGGCGAACGCCTCGGCGCTCTCATTCTTATCAACCATATATGAACACTCCTTCATATGTATGTCTGTTCATATGTTAGCGCGTTTTATCCGTCCTGTCAAGGGGGATAATGAAAAAACCTTTTCATGCCCAGAAAAACCTGCCTTTTCCTTCTGACCTTGCCCTGAAAAAGCGTTTCGCCCCGGCAGAAGCGAATGCTCTGCCGGGGCGAATTGCAGTTGATTCATTAAATAAGATTTTTACTTGGTCTGGTGAGGGAGCGGAAATGAAGAATGAAGAATGAATCGTGAATCATGAATAATTTTGAGGTGTGCTATGGGTAAGCTCATACACCAAAAAGTGCCATTCACTTTTGACCGTGTCTTTCGCGACCCCTCCGGCTTCGCTTTGCTCAGCCACCTGTCTCGCCTGCCGGCTCGGTCGGCGCTTTTGCCT
>CADBPL010000131.1 GCA_902796535.1 Oscillospiraceae bacterium | reverse complement strand
TTTGACGAAAACCCGCGCGTGAAGTGGGAACAGAGCGAACTGCGCAAATCGCTCAACAAAGAGTTTTTGGAGGATTCCTTCACAAAGGAAGAGCAGGCGTGCATCCTTTCCGCCAAGGTGCCGGGCGCTTCTTCTTCCGACAAGGAAACGACGGATAAGGTTTTCCTTCTGAGCCTGAAAGAGGCGCAGAAATACGGAATCAAATACCGCTCCGCAACCCCCTATGCGGTTGCCTGCGGCGCCCTCGAGCACTCGTTCATGTCCGATGGCGAACATATCACAACGTGGTTCCTGCGCGACCCGAAGCAGTACACCGGCATGGTGAAATCGGACTATTGGGGCGGTGATTACGCGGTTTGCCCCGCCATGTGGGTTGCCCTGGGCAAATGACCCGGCGATTCTGAAGCATAAAATGATCCCCATAGAGCAAACAAACGCAGCTCTATGGGGATTTTTGTTATTTCGGCAGAGCGAACAGCGCGGTTTTGATTTTTCGGAACACAAACTGCAAAAACACGCCGCCGAAATAGACCGCGACGCCGGTTGCAAAGGTGAGCAAGAAGCCGAGGACGACGTCTGTCAGAGTGCCTTCCTGCAGCGCAGTCGGCAGGTGTTTGGTGTAACGGCTGATGTAATTGACCCAGAAGAAATGACACATAAAAAGGATCATGCTCGCCTTGCCCAAAAACAGGGAAAACCGGTTGTCAAACCTGCCGTACAGGCAGCTCTTTTCGCTGAGCGTAACGATCAGAACCATGGTGAGCAGAACGAGAAGCAAATAGTCAAATTTGCTGCGCGGGAAAAAGATGAGCAGCGCAAAGAGGCAGAGATAAAGGAGCGGTTCCATGGCGGTGAACACAAAACGGTTCACGCGGTTGACCGGCAGCGCTTTCAGCCGGTCGGCAAGCTCGTTGACGACCAGACCGACGCTGATCATGGCCACGGCGCGCAGAATGCCAACGTTAAAAACGCCGAACAGGTTTTCCGTTATCATGCTGAGGCTGCCGGCCTTTTTGGTTATGAGCCCGATCAGAACCGGCGGAAAGAGCATGGCGAAGGAATAGACATAGGCGTCATAGAATTTTCGCACAAACGGATAGATCAGAAGCAGGGCAAAAAACAGGGCGCAGAGGTACCAGACGGTGCCGGTCGTGGTGATGCTTTTCAGGCCGAAAAGCTGAACGAACGCAAAATCGCCGAAAAGGCCGCCCACGTCTTCCGTCCGAGGCTTGCTGATCCCAATGGCGAGCCGCGCGGCAAAGCCGATGAGCGTGGCGAGGAAGAAATAGGGGTAGATGCCGCAGATTCGTTTCCAGACCGTCTGCGCGCCCGCTTTGGCTGCTGCGCCGAAGGGCTCCGCACGGTTCTTTTCTTTTTCGGCTTTCAGCTTTTTGCCGAGAAAGACGCCGGTGATGATAAAGAAAAATTCAACGCCCAAATAACAGGCGGTGAACAGCCTGCCTTGAAAAACGCCTTGCTCAAAATGGTGGAGCACGATCAGGATGCTGAACACAAAACGCAGGATCTCGATGTTGCCGTTGCGCTTGGCTTGGGTCATAACTTCCCATGCGATTCTTTCCTTCGCACGAAATGAGATGGAACATCTCACCCTAATGCCCGAATCGCTCCTCCTTTTTTGGTTTGTCAATGGATAGGATAGCACAGCAAATGATAAAAGGCAAGCGGATTGCTTGCCTTTTATTCTGACTCATTACTTTTCGATTATCCGCTTATCTCAGTCGTGGTTTCTGCGCTCGCGTCTGTCGCCTCTGTGGCCGCCGCGGTTGCCGTCACGGCGGGGGGCGGGGCGGCGGGGCGTGTCGGGAATGGTGTTTTCAGGCACCTTGCCTTCAATTTCGATCAGCGCGTCGCGGCGGGAGAGATTCAGGCGGCCCTGATCATCGATCTCCAGCACCTTGACGATGACCTCGTCGCCCACGGCGACAACGTCTTCCACCTTGTCCACATGGCGAACGTCGAGGCGGCTGATGTGCACCAGACCCTCTTTGCCGGGGGCAATCTCAACAAAAGCGCCGAAATCCATAATGCGGGTCACAACGCCGTTGTAGAACGAGCCGGGCTCGGGGTCGTGGGCGATGGTGTTGATCATCAGCAGGGCGCGTTCGGCGTCTTCCTGCTCAATGGCGCAGATGAACACGGAGCCGTCTTCTTCCACGTCGACTTTACAGTTGCACTCGGCGCAGATCTTCTGAATGACCTTGCCCTGTTTGCCGATCACTTCGCTGATCTTATCGACCGGGATCTTGGTGGTGACCATCTTGGGCGCGTACTTGCTCAGTTCCTTGCGCGGCTCGGCGATGCAGGGCAGCATGACCTCGTCGAGGATCTCGCAGCGCGCCTTGTAGGTTTTGTCAAGCGCTTCACGGATGATGGCGGGGGTGAGGCCGTGAACCTTCAGGTCCATCTGAATGGCGGTGATGCCCTTCTTGGTGCCGCCGACTTTAAAGTCCATATCGCCGAAGAAGTCTTCCAGACCCTGAATGTCGACCATGGTCATGAAGCGGTCGCCCTCGGTGACAAGGCCGCAGGAGATACCGGCGACCGGCGCCTTGATCGGCACGCCCGCCGCCATGAGCGACAGGGTCGAACCGCAGATGGACGCCTGCGAGGTGGAGCCGTTGGAGGAGAGCACTTCGGACACAAGGCGGATGGCGTAGGGGAATTCTTCCACCGACGGGATCACCGGCAGCAGCGCCTTTTCGGCCAGCGCGCCGTGACCGATCTCACGACGGCCGGGGCCGCGGGAGGGTCTGGTCTCACCGACGGAATAGGACGGGAAATTATAGTGGTGCATGTAGCGCTTGGTGTCTTCGTTGTCGATGCCGTCAAGCATCTGCGCGTCGCTCATGGAGCCCAGGGTGGTCACGGTGAGCACCTGCGTCTGGCCTCTGGTGAACATGCCGGAGCCGTGCGCGCGGTCGAGCAGGTCGATCTCGGCGGCGAGGGGACGGATCTCGTCGATGCCGCGGCCGTCCACGCGCTTGTTGTCGTCGAGCAGCCAGCGGCGCACGACGTACTTCTGGGTCTTGTACAGGCAGTCGTCGATCTTGGCGATATCGTCGGGATACACCTCGTCATACTTGGCGTGGACCGCTTCGTAGATGGGCTTGAGCCGTTCGTCACGAACGCGCTTGTCGTCGGTGTCGAGCGCGGCGCGGATATCCTCAATGGCGAAGTTCTTGATCTCCTCGTACATTTCGGGGTCGGGGTCGTTGGACGGGAACTCGATTTTGGTTTTGCCGCATTCGGCCTTGATGTTGTTGATGAATTCGACCAGCCGCTTGTTTTCCTCATGGGCGAACATGATGCCGTCGAACATATCGTCATTGCTCACTTCTTTTGCGGCGGCTTCGATCATGGCGACCAGATCGGCCGTGGAAGCGACGGTGACGTACATTTCGCTCTTTTCTTTTTCTTCAGCGGTGGGGTTGATGACGAACTTGCCGTCGACCAGACCGACCACGCTGCCGGCGATGGGGCCGTCCCACGGAATCTCGGAAATGGAAATGGCGATGGAAACGCCGAGC
>CADBPL010000130.1 GCA_902796535.1 Oscillospiraceae bacterium | reverse complement strand
TCAACAGCACGGGATCAGGTCGCCGCCCATACATTCGCAGCAGCAGTCGGCGCACAGCAGCCCCGAACACATATCGCACACGCTGCACCCGCTCTTTTTGTCCGGGCTTTCGGTGCGGTAGCCGGCGGAGCGGTTTTGGCGCACGGTCTCGCTCGCGCGGCGGAACTCGGCGTTGTCCGGTTCCATCTGCGCGGCGCGGTCAAAATTCTGCGCAGCGTCCTCCAGCCAGCCCTTGCGGTGCTGCACGGTGCCCTTGAGATAATACCATTCGGCATTGCGCAGCGTGACGGGCATTTGCTCGAGCAGCGAATCCGCTTCGTCCACGCGCCCGGCGTTGATTTTGGCGCGCACCTCGCCCAGCGAAACGCTGCCCTGCGCATAGCTGCTTTGCTGCTGCGCGTAGCCGTTGCCCGTTTGGTTCATCACAATTTCGTCATAGGCGCGGTCGATCTCGCGCATGTGCGCCGGGTCGTCGGCAAACTGCCGCGCCTTTGCTTTGTAGGCGGCCTTCACCTGCGCGTCACTCGCCCCCGGGGCAAGCCCCAGCACTTCGTAAGGGTTCATTTTTTCTCCTCCTCCAATGCCTTTTGCAAGGCATTCTCCAGGCCGAACCGGATGATGTTTTCCAGAATCGCGCCGAACCGTTTCGGCTGCAGCGCTTCAAAACAGCGGCCCAGCTCCGCCGCCGTCAGGCGCAGCGCGCCCGCGGCAAATTCCTTTTTTTCTTCTTCCTTTTCAGACTTTAAATTGAACACGTTATAAGAGCCGCTCTCGCGGTCTTTTGCGCCGTCATCCAGCGCGTCGATCAAATAGACCCAACGCCCGACCAGGTAGCCGAAGCGTTCGAGCGTTTCGGGCTTTTCGGCTGCCAGATCCATGCTCAGCAGCCGGCTCATGGCCAGCGCGCTCGGGTGCGCCGCCGCGTCAACACTCGCGGTTTTGCGCTGTTCCGTTTGCGCCTGCTGCCGCATGGCTTCGGCGATGCAGGCGTCGATCTGCGGAAATTTTTTCATCGCCTTTTTTCGCTTGACGGCAAAATAAGGTTTGAGCAGATAATAAAAAAATTTTTTAAAAACCGACCTTTCATCGGCGATATTATCCAGCACCTTGTAATAGCTCATGATCATGGCCGCCGCCGCGGCAAACGCCAGATGCGCCGCGCCGCCGGTGCAGTTGAGGCATTTCTTCGTCGGGTTAAAGCTGCACCGCCCTTTTTCAAACCCGCAGCATTCCTCCGCCACGCTCATGCGCGTCAGAGCCAGCAGGGTGAAATCGTAGTTGAGCGTCAGGCGGGCGAGCAGCCCGTAATCGTGCCCCAGCCGGCGGCACAGCGAACAGTAAACGCCCTGATAAACGTCGAAATCTTTGCATTTGAGTTCAGGCTTGTAAGCCTTGACGTAACCGAACAAAAGCGTTCACCTCTTTTGGCTGCTGTCCCATGGCTCCCTTTGCACAATCTCCTCTCCTGTGCAAGGGGAGATGGGTTGACAGATTCAAAAACAGCTCATTATGCTTGATGAGACAATCCCTCAGTCGCTTCGCGACAGCTCCCTTTACACAAGGGAGCCTGAATCTGCCTCCGCTGCGCAAGGGGAGGTTGCCGCAAGACAACCCGGAGGGTTGTCAGATATTATATTCGTTGCTCAATAATCGCATTCAAATATTCACAAACACCATAAAAATTATTGTTGATTTCGCTGTTGGGAATATGGATAACGATCAGTCCGTATTCTTCAAGGTATGCGTCGCGCCGGGCGTCATACCGTTGACCGGTTTCTTCAAAATGCTGCGAGCCGTCAAGCTCAATTACCATTTTTGCTGAAGCGGAATAAAAGTCAACAATGTACTTTCCAAGTATCTTTTGACGAGAGAATCGAACGGGATGGTCTTTCAAAAAATCATACCATAAGCGCCTCTCCTCTTTTGTCATGTTTTTTCGCAGTTTTTTTGCGTTGAGAACAAGCGCTTTGTTGTGTTTGCGATCTATGGCAAATCACCTTTCTCATTCAGCAGGTTTTTTGACAATCTCTCAGTCGGTACAAATACTTGGCTCTCCTGCGTAAGAAACGTCAATAGAATAAGCACACCGTTACGGTTTTCCTTGGCTCCCTTGTGTAAAGGGAGCTGTCGCGAAGCGACTGAGGGATTGTTGATCGTACAGCAACTGCCTGTAACACCGGAGAATTGCTCTTTCAAGCACTTTACCGCAAAAACATTACCGCTTTTCTCAAATATTCTTAGGAAAAAATTAAACTCACGGCGTGGGCGGCTATGCCCAGCTTTTCACCGGTGAAGCCTAAGCCCTCCTCGGTGGTCGCCTTCACATTCACCGCGCCGATTTCAACGCCGCAGGCGCGGGCGATGTTGGCGCGCATTTGGTCGATACAGGGCTTGAGTTTGGGCGCCTGCGCGATCACGGTGGCGTCGATGTTGCCGATGCGGTAACCGTTTTCCGCCAGACGCCTGACGACCTGCTCCAGCAGCACGAGGCTGTCTGCGTCTTTAAACGCGGGGTCGCTGTCGGGGAACATACCGCCGATGTCGCCCAGCGCAGCCGCGCCGAGCAGACTGTCGGCAACGGCGTGCAGCAGCACGTCCGCGTCGGAATGACCGAGCAGACCTTTTTCATAGGGGATGTCAACGCCGCCTAAAATCAGGCGGCGGTTTTCCGTCAGCCGGTGAACGTCATAACCGTGGCCGATGCGCATCATGCGTCGGTTCCCCCTTTCAGTTCGGCAATTGCCTGTTTATATTCGTCATACGTCAAAATCGTGTTCAGCACCTGCAGCAGCGACGAGGTGGAGAGCCGCTCCGGCAAATCGAGATATTTGAGCAGCGCCGCTTTGCGGGCGCGGCTGTTCGGGCCGCCGGAAAGGCCGTCCTCATACAGATCGTTCACCGTGATCTGCCGCCGCTTTTCGCTTTCGTTTTCTTCTTCGCACAGCACCCCCGCCTTGTTCAGCGCCCCCACGAGCGCTTCGGTCTTCATGCCCTCCACGCCGAGCTTGCCCTCTTTGGAATGCTCGGCCTTGCGGCGCTCCTTGCCGAGAATGTCGGGGATGTAGGCGTGCCAGACCTTTTCGGGCGGCACGCAGCCGCTGAGAAAGGAGCGGATGCGAAACCCGGCGGAATCGCTGTCGGTCAGGATCAGGATGCCGTTCTTTTCGGCCACGCGGCGAATGAGCTGCAGTTTTTCTCTATCTTTAAAAACGGCAAAGCCGTCGGTTTGCAGAATTGGGGCGTCGATCAGAGAAGAAAGCCGGATTTTATCATACTTTCCCTCCACGATCACCGTTTGTTTCAGTTTTATCAAGAAGGATCACTCTCAATCAAAATCAGTTGAAGCAGCACTTCTTCGAGAATGTGCCGTTCGTCCAGCGCCGTGCTTTTCATTTTGGTATCCGCCTGCGCCAGCAGATCAAGGCACCGGCGCAGCTGCCCGATGGACATGGCGCGGCTGTTGGAGGCGCCGTTGGTCAGGCGAAATTCCTTGCGGCGGTAATCGAACACTCTGGCCGGTTCCGTCGCCGCCTTGCCCGCGCTCAGCGCGATGCGGGCGCGGTACATATCAACATAAGTCGCAATCAGTGTGCCCAGGATCACAACGGGCTTTTCCTTGCGCGCCAGCAGGTCGTTGAGAATATCCAGCGCCTTTTGCGCCGTGCCGTTGGTCAGCGCTTTGGAAAGATCGAAAATTTTCGCGTCGAGCGAACGGGTGCACACCTCGTCCACATCGCGCCGCGTGATCTCGCCGCCGCCCTTGTAAAAGCAGAGCTTATCCAGCTCGTTGAGCAGCAGCGTCAGCTCGTCGCCCACGCGCCCGACCATGTAGGCCGTCACGTCGCGGCTCATGGCGCAGCCGCGCTTTTGCGCGCCGGCCTCGAGCGTTTTGTAAAGCGCCGTGCCCGTCATGCGATCCAGCCGCAGCAGCACGCCGTTTTGGTCGATCTTCGCGGCAAGGTCTTTGGTTTTGCTGTTCTTTTTTTCATCAAAGCCGAGGCTGTCCTGCCAGAAGATCAGCACACAGGCCTCGGAAAGATCCTCCAGCAGCTCCGTCATCTGGCGGGCGGCCACATTGTCCAGCTTATCCAGCGCCAGATCTTTGACCACCACGCAGCTTTTTTCGCTCATAAACGGCAGCGCCTGATCCGCCTGAAAAATATCGTCGATGGTGCACGTCTCGCCGTTGAGGCTGCGCAGGTTAAAATCCACCATCGCCGGGTCGACGCATTTTTTGCTCAGCCGCGAAACGTAGTGCTTTTTCAGGTAGTCTTCTTCGCCGTAAATGAGGCAGACCTTCGGGAACTCACCGGCGGCGAGCATTTTTTTGAATTCGGTTTCACTTGGGCGCGCCACGGGTTTGTTCCCTCCTTTTTCTTGTTCGGCCAAGCCGAACATATCGAATCAAACAAAGTTTGATATATCGAATTTGCGAAGCAAATATATCGAACGCCGTAAGGCGTATATCGACAAATCGAAATTTGTCGAGGTGTGCGTTGCTCAATTGTTTTTGACCCCTCCGGGTTGCCTGACGGCAACCCACCTCCCCTTGCAGGGGAGGCAAGAGAGTGAGCGGTGATTCCCTGGCTCCCCTGAAAGGGGAGCTGTCAAGGAGCGCTGCGACGAGACTGAGGGGTCACAGAAAGACACACGTTGCCGTGACAAAAGGGTCAACTTCGATTTATCAAATCTGCAATCAGAGACCTCGACAAATTACGATTTGTCGTCTTTATTCCTTCGTCGTGACGGGTTTCGATCTTTTCTCTTTTATCTTTTTGCGGCAAACGGAGATCAGAAAACCGAGCAGAACGACAGCTGCCAAGATCCCCGCCGCCTCAACGGAAAACAGCGAGAGCCATTTCACGGCGCTCACCTTTCTGACCACAAACAGAATATAGCCGACGCAAAGCCTGCACAGCCTTGCGCTCAACCGCCCGAACACGCCGGGCAGCGCGGTGAGCAGCCCCGTGATCAGCGCCGGCGCCACCGCGAAAAAGGTGGCCAGATTGCT
>CADBPL010000129.1 GCA_902796535.1 Oscillospiraceae bacterium | reverse complement strand
GGCAGCCGGTAATTGGGCTGTGAGCCGCCGTTGTCATTCCGATACGCCGTGTTCCGGCACACCTTCCAGCTTTGATCGGAACGAATGTCGCCCGCCTCAAACAGGAACCCCGCCCTGCCGCTGTCCTGATACGAATAGCTCTTATCCTTGCCCCAATACCAGACAAGAGCGGCGATCACGTTCTGACCCGGTTTCAGATAAGGCGCGATCTCAACGGAATCAAAATAACTGTCCTGAGCCGTCGGCCCCCGTTTGACGCCGCCGTCAAAAACGACCGTTTCGCCGTTGATATACAGCCAGTACCGGGAATCGGCGGAAATGAACGCCGTGAGCGTTTCGGGCGCCTCGTCAAGCGTGACGGTCTTTCTCAGGCACATCCACACGTTTTCCTCCCTGCCGTCGGAGGAATCCCAGATGTAACCGGCCGTCCAGTCGGTTTTCGGCGCCGTATCAAGCTGCCGGTACGGCACAACCGTTTCGGGAACGTCGTATTCATTTTGGAAAGGCGGCTGATCGGCTCCGCCGCTGAACAGGTCGGAAAGAAACGCGAGGATTGCCAAAAAGAAAGAAAGAATTCGATTCATTCCACTTCACCTCAATCATCTGAGACGGCACCGCACGCCACATTTGCGCGGTATTCCCTCAACTGAATTATATCAAGTTTTTTCCCTCGATTCAACCGTAAAATCGACAAAGCGCCCGGAATCCGCAGCATCCGTCCGATCCGGCGCCGCCCTTTCTTTTGAGAAATAATGAAAAAAAGCACAGGCGCCGCCGAAAAACAGAGCGGCCTGTGCTTTTTCGCAAAGAAACAGTTGAAAGAAAAAAGTATTTTTATTATAATGGAATTCAGATCATGAACGAGGAGGGAGCGCAATTGCTTTACGGAATTCTGGGGGGCATTTTGTGGGCGCTGGAGACGGTGACGCTGAGCGCTGCGCTCAGGCACGCTTCTTTTCCTGCCGCCGGCGCTCTGGCGTTTGCCGCCCCGTTCCTCAGCACCTTTCTGCACGATCTGTGCTCCGCTGTCTGGATCGGCGGATTTAACACGGTCAGAAGGGCGCCCTTCGGCGCGTTTCGCGCGTTCGGCACAAAAGGCGGCAGGCTCATCGCCCTTGCCGCGCTGATGGGCGGGCCGATCGGGATGACGGGCTATGTGCTGGCAGTCAACAGCCTCGGTTCCTCGCTGGGCGCGGTCGCCAGTGCCATCTACCCCGCCATCGGCGCCGTGCTGGCTTATTTTATTCTGAAAGAAAAGCTGCAGTGGTACCGCTGGATCTTTCTGCTGCTCACGCTCTGCGGCGTTTACGGCCTGAGCTTTACGCCCGGCGTGGAGCCGAAAAGCTATGTGCTCGGCGTTGTGGGCGCGCTCGCCTGTTCCTTCGGATGGGGCACCGAAGCGGTCATTCTCGCCAAGGGGATGGGCAGCGGCGAGGTGTCGCATGAATTTGCGCTGCAAATCAGGCAGACCACGTCAGCCTGCGTTTACGCCGCGGTTTTGCTGCCGTTCATTCTGATCAGCCGCGATAAACTGAGCGCGGCGGTGTTTGAGAAAAGCTTTTTTGCGCTGATTGCCCTTGCGGCGCTGTTTGCCGCCGCCTCTTACCTTTGCTACTACCGCGCGATCACATCCATCGGCGCGGCCAAAGCCATGGCGCTGAATGTGACCTATTCCGCATGGGCCGTGATCTTCACGGTGCTGCTTCTCAGGGATCACGCCATGCTGCGCCCGCTGCCGATCGGCTGCACGGTGCTGGTGATCGTCTGCGGCCTGCTGGCCGGGATCGACGTCAGGCGCAAAACGGCTCAATAGCCGCTTATTCGGCCACAGCTTCCTGCTCTGCCTGAGCCGGTTCGACCTGTTCGACCGGCTTTTTGTTTTTGTAAATCACAAAACGCTGCAGCGGATAAGTCCAGAACATCGGCACGATCAGAACCGTCAGCTTTGTCAGAAGAACGGTAAAAACATTTTCATGGCCGCTGTCTTTGATCACCGTGCCGAGGTAGGCGCCGAACCACGTGCTGAAGGCGATGGTAACAACCACCATGATGGCAAACAGCGTGGTCGAGAGCAGCAGGTTCGAGTTGGATTTGAAGGTGAGCTTGCGGTTCATGATGTAAGACGCGATGTAACCGATGGTCGTCGACGTGAAATAGGCGTACATATAGCCCTTATACTTGATGCCGAGGAACGCCAGAATCGGGCTGTTCGTCACCGGCGTCTGGTTCATGCTCTTGAAAACAACGTAAAACAAAAGCGAAAACACAGCCATATCCAATATCGACGTGCTCGCGCCGGTGAAGGAGAATTTGACAAACTTCCAGACCTCGGCGTGTTTCTCTGTGAATGCTTTGAATTTTTCTTTCATAGATTTCACCTCATTGAGTTGTTTAGATCATTATATCATAATGCGCCGTTTTTTTCAACCACGAAAACCAAATGCAGCCGTCGAAAAGGCGCCCGGTCAAACTTGCGTTTTCTCAGGCGCCGTTATCCTCAGCTGCGGCCTTTACAGGTCGATTTTGTTGTTCTTTGCGCGATCCTTCGTTTTGTTGCGGTGGCGCTTGATTTTTTGCGCGGTCGTGCGGTCAAAATCATTTTTGCGAACGGTGAAAGAACGGATCTGCTTGAAGGCAGGCACCCTTTCGTTGATGCGCCTGATCGCGTTCCGGATCAGCCCGTCCAATTCTTCCTCCGAGGGCTTTTGCCCCATCTGAAGCTCGATTTCATCCAGATCGGGCAGGATCTGTGCGTGGATCTCGATCTCGCCCTTCTGGTTCTCGATCCCCTCCACAAGGCTGGACTGGATGCAGTCCTCACCGTCGAGGTGGTATTCCAGCTCTTCCGGGTAGATGTTTTTGCCGTTGGACGTCACGATCACGTTTTTGCTGCGCCCGCAGACGTGATAGTGCCCTTTTCTGTCAATGCTGACCAGGTCACCCGTATGCAGAAAACCGTCGCTGTCAATGACCTGACTGGTTGCTTCGGGGTTGTTGTAATAGCCGAGCATCACCATGCCGCCCTTGACGCACAGTTCGCCGATGCCGTCCTCATCGCAGTCGACCAGCTTTGTTTCCACGCCGGGCAAAGGCTCGCCGATGGAATCCGTGGTGTGCAGCCGGTCATGATTGATGATCGCCAAAGGCGCGCATTCGGTAAGCCCGTAGCCGTAAATGATCTGAATGCCGAAGGTGTTGAAATCATCCAGCACCTTGGGGTCAACGGCGGCGCCGCCGCAGATGATCATGCGCATATGGCCGCCGAACGTATCCTGAATCTCCTTGAAAATGATCCGGCTCAGATCAAGATGCAGCAGGTTCCCCAGCTTGCAGAGCTTAAGCCCCAGCTTGAACTTCAGGTTGCCGAAGCGCTGCGACCTGATTTTTCTCAGGATGCGTTTGTGCACCGTTTCCAGAACGAGCGGAACCGCAACAAATATGGTCGGGTTAAACTCCTTCATGTTTCGCAGCACATACTTGAAGCCTTCACAAAACGTCACCTTCGCGCCGCAGTAAGAGGCAAAAAACAGAATGATCGAGCTTTCAAAGGTGTGGTGCAGCGGCAAAAGCGAAATGCCGCAGTCATCCGGCGAAATTTTGATCACGCCCATAGCAGCCTTGATTTCAAAGATGAAATTCCGCTGGCAGAGCATGACGCCTTTTGAAACGCCCGTCGTGCCCGATGTGAAAAGCAAAACGCAGAGCGCTTCCGGGTCGTCGTCGATCGTTTCCCACAGTTTTTTGCCCTGCGCGGACAAAGCGCGCCCCCGGTCGTGCAGCGCCGTAAACGACTGCACGCCGTGTTCGTTCTGCCCCTCCTCAAGCGGATCGTAGCAGTAAACCGGAATGGAGCCCAGCCGCTCAAAATCAATTTGATCGAGGTGCTTTTTATCCACGAACAGCGCTTTGCAGTCGGCCGCCTCGATGATGCCGTGAATATCCTGCGTCAGCAGCTCTTTATCGATGGGAACGACGCAGTTGCCCGAGCAGACCGCCGTCATATAAGTGAGCACATATTTATAGCGGTTATCCGAAATGATGCCGATTTTCTGCCGATACAGCCCCATGTCAAGGAAAGCGTTGCTCAGGGCGTTGAGCTGCTCCATATATTCCCTATACGTTATTTCATAATGAATATCACCTTTTTTGACCTCAAAAGCAGACCTGTCGGCATAAAGATCAAGACTCTGGTTCAGCATTTCACGGATCGTGTGAAAATCCCGAACGCTGTAAAAAGGTTTCATCCTCTTCACTTCCCAATTAAAAAGATTTTGATCCCGGTCGGTTTGGCTCGATCATGCCGTTGATCCCGCCGTAGGTCACGCGCTCAATCAGCGTCGCGATCTCCTCCGGGGTGTTTTTCATGTCGTTCGCGCTCCATTTGCGCAGCAGCGCGATGCTGCCGTTGACGATGTAAGAAAAGAACATTTCCATCTGATCCTCGGCCAGCGCAACGCCCTCCCGGCTCCAGCCGTTGATGATCAGGGTTTTTCCCTGCATAATGACCTTTTCCAGGAACGCAATGTCGCCGTTTTCCGAAAGGAGGATCTTGCAGAAATCCTTCCTTTCATAAACAATGCGGCATATCTCGTTGAGCATTTGCGAAATATCAATGTTTTCAGCCGAGAAACGGTTGCTGAGGGAATCGATGATCTGGGCGGAAAACTCCGCCTCGATCTCCTCCAGCACGTCGCGCGTGCTGTAATAATGCGCATAAAAGGTGTTGCGGTTGATGTCTGCCCTGCGGCAAAGCTCCGTCGGCGTGATCTTGTCCACCGGCTTTTCTTTCATCAGCTC
>CADBPL010000128.1 GCA_902796535.1 Oscillospiraceae bacterium | reverse complement strand
CTATGAGTATTTTGAGGGCTTCAAAACCGATATTTCCGCCTGCCGCAAAAAGGAAGACCTGCCCAAGGCGGCGCTGGATTATATTGCTTACCTCGAAAAGCAGGTCGGCTGCCCGATCAAATACGTTTCCGTGGGCGCCAAGCGCGAGCAGTATATTGAAATGTTCTGATAACCGGCAAAGGTCTTGTCTGCATCGGCAAGACCTTTCTGCTTTCCGGTTGCTTTAATCCAACACCAAAAAGGAGCGTTGTTATGTCGTCGAAAACCACCGGCATACAGCCCAAAACCTACGTCGGCAAAAAAGAACTGTGGATGTTCTCGATCGGCGCGATGGGGCAGGGCATGATCTATGCCATGATGTCCAGCTATATCAGCGACTACTATGTCAGCACGCTGCAGCTGCCGCTGGCCTTTGTGCTGCTGCTCATGCTTCTGGCACGTGTGTGGGATGCGATCAACGACCCGATCATGGGCGTTATCGTTGACCGGCACGAAACCAAGTGGGGCAAGCTCAAGCCCTATATCCTGTTTGCCGTACCGCCCATTGCGATCCTGACCGTTCTGATGTATCTCAGCCCCAACCTTGACAGAACTGCGCTGATGATCTACTGCGCGGTGGTTTATGTGCTGTGGGGGATGGTCTACACCATGGCGGACGTGCCGTTCTGGAGCTTTCCGAACGTCATTACGCCGAATTCCAATGAACGCAGCCACGTGGTGTCCTTCACCAAAATCTGGAATTCCGTCGGTTCCGCACTGCCCGAAATCTTCTTCTTTGCCGCAGGCTTCCTGCTGCCCATGGTCATCAGCACGGCGGATCCGGTTGCCTACAATAAAAAGAAATACCTGATCATCGCTTTGACCGTTGTGGTCATCGGCTCGATCATGTATGTCAATTCCTATTTTCATATCAAAGAGCGCGCCGTGCCGCCCCCGACCAAGCACGCCAAGGGCGAGGAATCCACGCTGCACCGCGTCTTCACCTGCAAGCCGCTGCTGCTGGTCATTGCTATGGGCATTCTCTCCAGCGGGCGCTATATGGTGCAGGCGGCGGCCATCCACGTGGGGCGTTACGCGTTTTATATCGGCCCCGACCTCACCGGGCTGTCGCTGGCGGAAAAAACAAAATGCATCGACGCCTCCATCAGCACGGTCAAAACGATCTTTCAGCTTTGCGCCGTGGTCGGCATGTTCGGTTCCACCATCTTTATGCCCTGGCTAATGAAAAAATTCGATTACAAAAAGCTGCTGCTCACCACCTGTCTGGCAGGTTTTGTTGCCAGCGTGGGCACCACGGTCATGGGGCGGATCGCCATTTACGCCGCGCAGGGCAGCTTTTTTGCCACCAAGGGCATTTATTTCTGCATTCCCTTCATGCTCATTGAGTGCATCCCGCTGGGCGTGATCAACACCATCTCCATCGCCATGATCTACGACTGTCTGGATTATATGGAGCTGCAGACCGGCCACCGCGACAATGCGCTCGGTTCCGCCTGCCAGGGGCTCATCAACAAGTTCGGCTCCGCCTTCTCCACCTGCGGCATCATCCTGATGTATATGGCCATCCACTTCAAGCCCGAAGAAATGCTCAGCACCGAGGTGATCAAAGCGGCGACCGATCTGCCCACTTCTCAGAATTTCGCGATCTTCTCCCTGATCTCCCTCATCCCCGGCATCAGTATGCTGCTGTGTGCCATCCCGATGTTCTTCTACAAGCTTTCGGGTGAAAACAAGAAAAAGGTGCAGCAGGAACTGGCCGCCAAGCGCGCCGCCGCCGGCATCACCTATGACGAACCGGAAGAAGTGAAAGCGTAAAGCCGATAGCTGATAGCAGATAGCGAAAGTCAGCTTCAGCGGAATTTCGGCGGGGAACGTTCCAACAATAAAAGTTTCGGTCAAGCCTTTTCAAAGGCTTGCGGTTTCCAAAGGCGGCGCCTTTGGTCGCCGACCGCAGTCGGCGAAACCCTGAGAACAAAAAAGCGCAGGAGGGGAGCCGAAACAGTCCGGTGGACTGTTTCGGCGCGGGGAACCCTCGCCGGGGGTTCCCGGTGTGAAGTGCGAAACCGGGATTGTTTCACAAAGAATGAAAAGAGGTCTTGCTCTGTCGGGCAAGACCTCTTTTCATGCTGTATGATGTTTTTATTCGCCGTATTCCGCCGCTTTTTTGTCGAGCAGCGCGGCGAGCTTGAGCACGGCGGCCTGCG
>CADBPL010000127.1 GCA_902796535.1 Oscillospiraceae bacterium | reverse complement strand
CAGCTCGGCAGACAATCGCATAGTCTTCCTCAGTAATGACTTGATTTGTGACCATTTCTCTATACAGAGCGGCAGCGGTGCGGTATCAAGCGGCTTAACGAACGAGGGAAAGACTATGGCGTTGAGGATGGGGGAGAGCTTTGCGACACCCTTGGCAAATGCCTTGACCTGTACAGTATACTTGTCAAGATGAAATAAAAAAATACACACCCCTTAACGTTTAATAAACAGTATAAGAGGTGTGCATTTATTATTTTGTTAAATGTCTGCTGCTGCCTGAACACACGGAGGAGAGAGCTTCAAGGAAGCGTTCGCTTGTTTTATGCGCGAAACAGGCTGCGGATCAACTGGATAAACAACTGGAACCAACTGCGCAGTTGTTTGAAGAAGGGAACGTAGCCGTGGGGCGCGACGCCTTCGCCGGTGATCACGTCGCCGGTATGCTGATCCGCGAGGACGAGCAGCTTCACAATGAAGTTGCGGAGAGCTGTGAACCTTGTTTTCAGCAGCAGGTTGACGAGCCACTTGATGACGGTGTTCCGGCCGTCATAGACGAACACGGCCGTTCCCGAGGCGGTCGACGCGCCGAATACTGTGCAATAGATCGTCAGCATGGCGGAGCCGAAGCCGAAGGGCGACTGCAGATAGCAGGTGACGCTCAGCAGGAATCTGCGCGCCGCCTGGCAGGTGGATTCATGCAGATTTGCTTTTTCGCGCATCAGGCCCAGCAATGCGTCAACGTTTCCATCTACTGCTAAGAATTTCAGCGCGATGCGCATGAGGATCGACAGCAGATCGCCGTAGCAGTAACTGTCAATATCCTTGTCGAGCACCATCGTATAGGCGATGCTGCCGGTCAGGGACTCGTAGGAGCGCACGTAGCCGTGCGTCAGCTCATTGACCGCCAGCCCGGCGATCGAGGTGAATTTGAACGGCAGACCCTGTCTGGCCATGTAATTGTTCACGGTGGCGAGCGCAAAGCTGAACAGCAGCATGAAATCAACGTCTTCCAGCCCGTCGATGACCGGCCAGGTGCCGCCGCACTGCTCATAGATCTCTCTGACGTCCGCTTCCGTGACGCCCAGCAGTTCATAGAGATTCTCACGGACGATCTTTTCCACGTTCAGCGTCTTGTACAGATCAATGCCTTGTTCATCATATACAAGCATGTCGATCTGATCCTGCATGGGCTGCAGCGCGTTGGCGAGCAGCTGCACGGAGTGCGTCATGTTTTTGACCACCGTGTCAAGACCGTTGCAGTTGATGAAGTAGGTGATGGAGGGCAGCAGCTCCAGCAGCTGCGGCGCCGTGGAATCCATCAGCTTGTGCAGCATCATGACCAGCGGATGCACCACGCCGACGACAGCGTAATTGACGTCTTCCTTCACGTTCTGCGTATAGGTCTCGGGGTCGCAGACGTCGCCGTCGCGCAGATTCTGCACGAGGTTTTCGGGGCTGCCGTCAATATTCAGCGCCTCGAACAGCGGGATCAGAGCGTAGCGATAGCCTTCCGCGCCGGGTACGGTGATCTGGATGGGCTCGGCGTTTTCGCCAAGTCCGTCGCCCTCAACGAATACGGTGAAGTCGCTGTCGGCCAGCAGCCACGCCAGAATGGGCGCTGCTGGGCTCAGCAGCTCGATGAGTTTTTCTTCAAAGATACCGGCGTTTGCGTCGACCGTTGCCTCATCCACGCGGCCGTACTTGAAGCCCCAGTCCCTGCCGTTTTCATACTTTCCGCCGGGCGCGTAATCATCCCAGGCGTGCAGGTCGACGTTGAGCAGTTCCTTCACAAAGCCTGCGATGGCGCCGTCCGGATCGTATTGATCCAGAAGTGGCTTGATCTTGCCCAGCAGGGCGGCAATACTGTTAAGCGTGTCGTTGGTGAAAAGCGTGCCGCCGATGAGCGCGTGCATCAGCGTGCGGGTGCTGCGGATCTCCACGCCGTTGATCTCCAGCCCCAGCAGATAGAGCGTATCCTCCACAAAGGCTTCAAGGTTGTCAGCCAGATTGGCAGCCATTTTCCTTGTCCAGAGCTTGCTGGCATAGGGGTCTTCGCTGAATGCCCTGGAGCATTCCATCGCCGTAACGATGTTGAGCTTATTGGCGTCATCGGTGAACAGCCAGGTCGGCTCCTGATATTCAAATTCAAGGCCATCCAGATTATACACGTTGCAGATGGTCTGATAGGCTTCGTCGCCGATGAGCGTCTTGAAAAAGCCGGCATTGTCGGGCGATTCCAGTATGTCAAGCAGAATGCTCGTCAGAATGGTGACGGTCGCCGCCTTGTCCCGGCTGTCGCGGTACGTCATGCGGTAGGTGTCAAAGTCACAGACCGAGTCGGCGTTGTAATAGATTTTGCCGACGGTGAACTGATTCAGCAGCCGGTCGATGAACGGGCCGAGCTTCAGCTCATACAGAACAGCGTTCGATCCTTCGGCGTTTTCGGCTTTAACGGTCAGAATGGAGAACAGATCGTTCAGCGACACTTTTGTCAGGTCGATATCCAACCCGGTGAGCGTTTTCAGCAGGCCTTCCAGCGTCAGCGCGTCGTCGCCCTTTCCGCTTCTCTCGTTATAGAAATTGAGGATCGTGGTGAACTGTGCCGTCAGGTTTTGCAGCGAAACGCCGAACGCGTTGGAGTTGACGTAATAGAACAGATCGGGCAGCATATCGATCAGGCTGTTCAGCGCCTTGCCGCCGTCATCGCTCAGCAACCCTCTGACGCGCCCCATAACGCTCGACAGCACGTCAAACAGGAAGCCCTCCGCGTCATAAACGCCGTTGTTGGCGTAGCTGTCCGCTGATTTGAGTTCCTTGCAGCCGAGCGCCTCCAGCAGCGGCAGCAGCACATAGCGGTAGGTCTCCATACCGGTGACGCGTATGAGATCGTCGCGGCGTTCGCGGTTATCCGTTACGCCGGACGCGTTGAAAAACCGCATGTCCTCGCCCAGCATCAGGAACGAGATCAATGGCATGACCGGCGTCAGGATCGCGTACAGCACGTTCTCCATGTTAGAAAGGTTTTCTTTCACGACCGGACGGGTCAGACCGGTGGGCTCACCCTTGGCGTTGTAATACGTTACCGTGTTGTTCAGTACGGAAGTGCGGCTGATATCGACGTCGTAAGCCGCCAGATCGATGCCGATCGCATCCGTCAGTTTAAGCAGAGGATCGCGGTACTGCGCTAGCTTCTCGCTTGCGCTGCGGAGCATGGCAAGCGTTTCAGCGGGGTCGCCTTTTTTGTTGAGGTTGGCAATTCGCTGCAGCAGCTCGTTGTCTCTGCCGTTGAGGAAGTCGCCGATGAAGCCAATCAGCTTGTCGATGACTTCGTCCGTTGCAAGGCCGTTGACGAGCGCCATCAGGAAGGAGCCGGAGGTGTAGCTTTCCGCATCGCTTTCCACGCCGAATTCTTCCAGCAGCAGCGTGCCGACGAGCTTGTCGCCGGTATCCGGATCCAGCAGGGAGCTGATCAGCTCATCGCCCGTGTTCGTGTTCAGCAGGGTGCTGATCATTTCTTCCAGCCGTTCGACCAGATAGACCGCCGTTGCCTCGTCCCAGTTCGTCAGGTCGTAGCTGGCCAGATAGGCGTCAAAGTCCTCCTGCGCCTGCGCGGTGCGATGATCGTCGGCGTCAATGGCGCCGTTATTCCTGATCGCGGCGAGCAGCTCTGCCTTCTCCTGTGCCGCGGCATCCCCGCCGAGAATATATGCCCAGTCAAAGTCGGTGGTGTATTCCGCTGCCAGACCGTTCATCAGCTCGACCGCGGTGCTCACGACGCCGGGCATGCCGAGCAGATCACCGGCGACGGCGTCCAGCACGTCGGTATTGCTGCCGTACATCAGCATCTCGATCCCCATGGAAGCCATGGCGGTCAGCGCGTCGGCGCCGTCCAGATCCAGCCGGTAGGCCAGCCTCGCGGTGCGCTGCCCGTTCTGATCCAGAGAATACGCTTTGGAGGTATAAGACGTTCGTAAGTAGGCAAGATCGCCGATGACATACGTGAAGATCGGCGCGATATCCAGAAACAGGCGCGTTCCGTCTTTTTCCACAGAGCAGATCACGCTGGCAGCTTTCAGCAGGTTGACGGTGTCGAGCGTGCGCAGTGAGATCGAAGCGTTCCGCGCTTTCAGCACGCTGCGCATTTCTTTCGCGCTTGCGTAACCGCCGATCTGATAGGTCATGCGGCACAGCAGCGTGTTGATCGTCGCGTCAAGGTCAATGTTGATCATCGGACGCAGCGTGTCAAACAGCACAAGCAGGGGGTACATCAGGTTTTTGAGCATCGCGTTTGTGCCGTTGCCGGAAAGCGCGTAGCTGACCTGCACCAGCATTTCGCTCAGATCCGACATCATGGTTTCGGAATCAAAGATATCAAACAGATGCTCCACGATGAGATCCATGCAGTACAGCAGACCTTCCGCAGCGCCTATTTCGCTGAACTGCTCGCTCGTGAGCAGCTTGCTTTCGCTGATCCCCATCGCTTCCAGCATCGGCAGAATGGCGAAGTTGTAGCCGTCATGGCCTTTGATCGTGACGAGAGAACCCGCCTGACCGTTTTTGGAATAGGTCAGCACCTTGAAGTCCTTGCCGCAGAAGATCATATCCAGAATCGGCTGCGCCGGCGTCAGCAGATAACCGAGCGCGGCGAAAATGTCGCGATAAGTCTCCACGGGCTGCCCCTTGTAAGTCCATTTGACCACAGGGTTCCCGTCCGCGTCCTCGCCGACGCGCGTGCCGGTGAGCAGGGGGAATTTTCGGGTCGTCGGCGCGGTACCGCCGTTAAACAGGTAGGCAAAGTCGTTGGCCCAGCAGGCGATATCGACGCCGGTGGCGTCCTTCATCACGTCGGCGGGCAGCGCGAGCGAATCGTCGTAGGCGCCCGCTAAGATCTGCGTGATCAGCGTCAGGTAAGCCGGTTCGTTGAGGTATTGCAGCAGGAGCGGTTTGGCATATTCCCGCAGGGTCTCGATGCTTTCGGTGGACGGATCAAGGTCAATGGACAGCTCTTTCAACAAATTATCGGCAAAGTCGTCGAACTCGTTCACGACAAGGCTTGCGAGCTTTTTCGTCCACAGGTTGTCATATTCCAGATAAGGGATCAAGCCGCCGTTGGCTGCGATCTCCTCGGCGTTTGCGGTCGGGGCCTCGGGGTAGGAGAGCTCGTCCGTCGCATAATCGTTCGCCGGTACGACCGTTTCACAGAGTACGAGCAGCAGATGATCCGTTGTCATGTTGGCCAGCAGCTTGTCAAGGTCAAAACTGCCGTTTTCATCGCAGGCGTCGATCAGCAGCTCGGAGAGCGTCAGGCTCAGCGTATCCGCGCCGTTGGCGGCGAGCGAGGCGAGCGAATTTTTCAGCTCGTCGTAATCCATGCCGATCATGTTCAGCAGCGTTTTTAATGCGGCCTTGTCGTGCAGGATGCCGGTGATGAGGTTCAGGCCGTAATAGAAGACGTCGGCGATGTCGGCTTTCACAAAATAATACTCGCCCTGCTTCAGGCTGTTCCAGCGCAGGGTATATTTCACGTCGCGGATCGAGCCGCTGCGCGTTTCGAGCGTGCCGAGGCTGGCAAGCTCGTCAAAGTCGATCAGCGCGGGGTCGAGCAAATGGATCGCATTGCCGTTTTCATCCACGAGGTTGTTCAGGAACCACGTCACGACCGTGGAGATTTTGTTGACATCGAAGCCGAGCGCCTGCACCGCTTTGGGCGAGGTGAGGTAGGTGTCGAGCAGCATGGACAAATTGAGGTTCTCCACAAGATCGGAGGAGCTGATCTTCACGTCCTTCGGCCAGTTGAAATCGGTCGCGCCGTCCCTGAGCTTGCCGCCCAGCGCAGCGGCGGCGCGATTCAGAATATCAGGCAGAAGAGGAAAGACGTCGTCTGACACAACGTCGTCTATCTCGCCTGACACGTCGACCATACCTTTTCGAACCAGATCGGCCGCGTCGATGTCGCCGAACGAGTCGAAGATCATTGAGAGCACGGGCTGCATCATCGTGTACGTGGCGACGGTGGCGATCAACTGCGCGTATTTGACGGGATTGAGCCAATCGTACCAGTCGTCCATGATCTGATTGGCAATTATATCCCAAAGGCCGGAGAAGAAGCTGTCGATCGACATGTTGAAATGAGCCAGGATGACGGCGCTGATGCCGCTGTTGAGATCGAAAAGATCCGTCAGCGCGCCGTTTTCAAGCATCAGGGAGAGGTTGGGCAGGATGCTCAGCAGCTTTTCCAGCGGGTGGGCGGTGAATTGCTCCGCCAGTACCGTCAGCGGATCGACCAGTCCGTCCACCAGCTTTCCGACGTTGTAGGTCGTGGGGCTGTATGCGTCAAAGGTGACGGAGTGGAACGTGTAGGTCGGCACATAGCTGCCGTCGACCGGCGCAAAGCTGTTGACGCCCAGCGCCTCAAAAATGGGTACGATAACATCCTGATAATAGCTGAAGGAATCCAGCGAAAGCCTCACGCCGCCGTCCGTCGCCCCGGGGATCACAATAGAGCCAAGCGTGATCAAAAGGGAGAAATACACGGCTTTCTGCATTTCCATCGTGACGCTGCCGCCGTTGGTGAACATGGTCTCCAGCACGGGGCTGACCGAGCTGAGCAGAACGCTGAGCACGTCCTTGAAATCTTCAAAGCTTTCGAGACCCCATTGGAAATGCAGTTTGCCGTTTGCATCTGTCAGATTGCTCCAATTGTCTCCCGAATTGTTGAGCGCAGCGATGATACCGTCATATTTCGAGTTGTTTAAAGAGGACAGGAGCGACGCGACCTGATACGGCCAGAATTTGAAGCCCGCGCCCGAGAGGACGCTTTTGAGAGTGTTGGAGTGTCCGCCGTCCACATAGAAATCAAACGATCCGCCGAACCCGATCACACTGGCTGCTTCGGAGATGGCATCGGCAACCGATTTGCTGCCGTCCGTCGCGATGGCGATGGCTCTGATCAGGTCGATGGTATAGCGTCCGCCGCCGCGGTAAACGATATAATCATTCTCCGTAAGCATGGAGGGAACGTCGGCGATGATGTCGGTCACGGTGGGAAAGATCAGCGTGAACAGCTCGTTGATCATATCGTCGGAGAACAGCTTCTGCGTGATGAAGCTCATGACGAGATCATTCATCGCCAGGGAACCGTCCCCGTCCATATCTTTGATCTCAACGCCAAAGGAGTCCGGTAGGAAGCGTTGGATCATTCTGACGGCTTCTTCGGAGCTGAGATAGCCGTCAACGCGGGAAACGAGCGTGTTGATCGTTTCGTCCGTCACGGTGTAAGGGGTGTTCAGGCCGCGCAGAAGATCGTTTTCAAAAGCGGGTCGCGTCGCGTATACGCCGTCGACGTCATACTGCGTCTGCGTGAAGGAGGCGAACGCGCCTTCCTTGAGAGCGTTGACCGCAAATAACACCTTGGAGAGCATGGCGAAGCCGACGCACCGGCGCGTCTGGTCGTTATAACCCGCCGCCGAGCCGCCAGCCCAGACGTCGTCTGCTTTGGTTTTGTATTCGCTGTCCTGATAGCTTGCGCCGTAGAACTTGTAAAGCAGCGCTTCACTGACGGCGGTGGCCGCGTTCTTCAGCGAGCGCGCATTGTCCTCGGTCACAGTGAGCTTTTTCGGCGTT
>CADBPL010000126.1 GCA_902796535.1 Oscillospiraceae bacterium | reverse complement strand
GCTGCGGTAGTGCGAGGAGATCATCAGGTAGCGGATCGGCTCATAGCCGTATTGGTCGGCCACGTCGCGCACGGTGAAGAAGTTGCCGAGTGATTTGCTCATTTTCACGTTGTCCACGTTGATATAGCCGTTGTGCATCCAGTAATGGGCAAAGGCCGCGCCGTTGCAGCATTCGCTCTGCGCGATCTCGTTTTCATGGTGGGGGAAGATCAGATCCTGCCCGCCGCAGTGGATGTCGATGGTCGTGCCGAGGTAGCGGCGCACCATGGCGGAGCACTCGATGTGCCAGCCGGGGCGGCCGTTGCCCCAGGGCGATTCCCAATACGGCTCGCCGGGCTTGGCGGCCTTCCACAGGGCAAAATCCATCGGCTCGCGCTTGATTTCGCCCACGTTGATACGCGCGCCAGCCTCCAGCTCTTCGAGCGGCTGGTGGCTGAGCTTGCCGTATTCCTCGAATTTGGCGGGGCTGAAATACACGTCGCCGTCCACGGCGTAGGCATAGCCTTTTTCGATCAGGGTCGAAACGATCTCGATGATCTCGTCGATGTTTTCGGTGGCCTTCGGGTGAACGGTCGCCTCGCGCACGTTCATGCCCTTGGCGTCCTTCCAGAATTCCTCAATATACTTTTCGCTCACCTGCTTATAGGTCAGGCCTTCCTCGTTGGCGCGGCGGATGATCTTGTCGTCAATGTCTGTAAAGTTCTGCACAAAGCGCACGTCCATCCCGCGGTATTCGAGGTAGCGGCGCAGCGTGTCGAACACGCACAGCGGCCGTGCGTTGCCGATGTGGATAAAATTGTAAACGGTCGGGCCGCAGGCGTAGATTTTCACCACGTTCGGCTCCATGGTCTTCAGCTCTTCCTTGGTTCTGGTCAGCGTGTTGTAAACCTTCATTTATTTTTCCTCTTTCTCATATTTTTCCAGTTTCTTTTTCATGCGGTCGATTTCCACCTGCATTTTACACAGCTCCATGGCGATCGGGTCGGGGATGTGGATCTGATCCAGATCATCCACGCGCTTGCCGTTTCGTTTGACGACCCGCGCCGGAACGCCCACGGCGGTGGAATTGGGCGGAATTTCGTCGAGCACGACCGCGCCCGCGGCAATGTTGGTGTTGTCGCCCACGGTGAACGGCCCGAGTACCTTTGCGCCCGCGCCGATGAGCACGTTGCTGCCGATGGTGGGGTGGCGCTTGCCGGTGTGGTGCCCCGTGCCGCCGAGCGTGACGCCCTGATAGAGCGTGACGTCGTCGCCGATGATGGTGGTTTCGCCAATGACAACGCCGGTGCCGTGGTCAATAAAAAGCCGCCGACCGATCTGCGCCGCCGGGTGGATCTCGATCCCCGTGCGCCGGGAGGAGCGCTGCGAGATCAGCCGCGCCAGAAAGAACAGCTTGTGCTCATAACACCAGTGGGCGCGGCGGTGGGCGCGGATGGCTTTCAGCCCGGGGTATAAAAAGAGAATTTCAAGCGCCGAGCGTGCGGCCGGGTCACGGCTGCGCACGCAGGCAATGTCTTCGCGCAACAATTCAAAAATAACGATCACCTCAAGAAAAAGCCTCCGCTGCCCGGTCGGACAACGGAGGCGAAAAACTTCGCGGTTCCACTCCGCATTATACTCATTTCAGTCGGTAACGGGACAAAACGCAGGGGCATTTCCTCCCCCGTGCTCACGGGTGCATTCACGCGCGGCCGAAACGGCACGCTCGCAGCGGTTGCGTGCCTCTCTGAGAATCGGTGCCCGGGCGCTACTTCTCCCGATCAAAGCATTTGCTTCAACCCTATTATATGCAAATCACATGGTGAAGTCAATCACTTTTTTTGCCTTGAACATGGTAATGACGCCGGAAAGGATCGCCAAACCGGCTGTGATCCACATCATGACGCCGCAAACCTGCGCAAAATTCAGCCGCAAAAAGCCGTAGCGTTCCACCAGCTCGCCCCAAAACAGGATGAGAATGGTGAAGCTCATCTGCACGGCGGTCTTGATCTTGCCGAAGATGTTGGCGGGGATGACGGCGCCCTGCGCGGCGGCAATGAGGCGCATGGAGGTCACGGCGAATTCCCGCATCAGGATCAGGAACACCGGCCACACGCCGCAAAGCCCGAAATGCAAAAAGGCCAGCAGCGCGGCGGTGGTGAGCATTTTATCCGCCAGCGGGTCAGCCAGCTGACCGAAGACGGTGACCTGATCCAGCTTGCGCGCCAGCCGCCCGTCAACGGCGTCAGTGATCGACGCGGAAATGAAGATCAGCGCGGCGAGCAGCCAGTGGTGGGTGAAGGAATCAAGCAGGCAGAGCAGAAAGATCGGGGTTATGAAAACCCGCGCAAGGGTCAGTTTGTTGGGTGTGTTCATGCTTCGACCTCGCCGATCAGATCGTATTCGTCCACGCCGAACACCTTCACCATGCAGAAATCGCCCTCGTTCCATTCGTCAGTCGAGGTGAATTTAATAATGGAATCGATCTCCGGCGCGTCGCGGTAGGTGCGGCCGAAGTAGCTGTCGGAGTATTCGTCGTAGCCTTCTACCAGCACTTCAAAGGTTTGGCCGATGAGCGCCTCGTGTTTTTCCTGCATGATGCTGTATTGGTCGTTCATGATGATGTCTTTGCGGTCGTTTTTGACGCGTTCCTCGACCTGATCCTCAAACGCGGCGGCGGGCGTTCCCTCTTCCGCCGAATAGGCGAAGCAGCCAAGGCAGTCAAATTCCGTTTCGTTCACGAACACCGCCAGATCTTCAAATTCCGCCTCGCCCTCGCCGGGGAAGCCGGTGATGAAGGTGGTGCGCAGAACGATATCCGGGATCCGTTCGCGCAGCTTTTCGATCAGCTCAGCCGCCTGTTCGGCGGTGCAGCGGCGGTTCATGCGCTTTAAAATCGTGTCGTTGGCGTGCTGCAGGGGCAAATCGACATAGTGCAGCACCTTTTTCTCCGTTGCCATCACGTCAATGAGTTCGTCCGTGAATTCATCGGGGTAGCAGTAGAGCAGGCGGATCCAGTGAATGCCGTCAACGGCGCACAGCTTTTTGAGCAGCTCGGGCAGCGCGAGACGGCCGTAGAGATCCTGCCCGTAAAGCGTGGTGTCCTGCGCGACGAGGATCAGCTCCTTCACGCCTTTTTCAGCGAGCTGAGCGGCTTCGTCCACAATGTCGTCCATTTCGCGGCTACGGTATCCGCCGCGAATCTGCGGAATGGCGCAGTAGGTGCAGCAGTTGTTGCACCCCTCGGCAATTTTCAGATAGGCGTAGTATTCCGGCGTGGTCAGCACGCGCTCGCCGCCAAGCGGCAGCTCCTCTTTGGCGGGGAATTCCGCCACGGTTTCCTCCGCCAGCACGCGGTCGCAGACAGCGACGATCTCACGATTGGCGCCAAGGCCGACCACGGCGTCCACTTCGGGGATCTCGTCGAGGATTTCGTTTTGGTAGCGCTGCGCCAGGCAGCCGGTCACCACAACCTTTTTGACCGTGCCGTCCTCCTTGAGCTGCACCATATCCAGAATGTTTTCGATCGCTTCCTTCTTTGCGTCTTCAATAAAGCCGCAGGTGTTCACAATGGCGATATCCACGCCGTCGTAAGGGTCGGCCACGGTGTAGCCCGCGGCGTCAAGCTGCGCCAGCAGGCATTCGCCGTCAATTTGATTTTTGGGGCAGCCAAGAGAAATAAAACCAACTGTTTTCAAAGGGCATCCTCCTCGTCCGGGTCAAATTCGTGTTCCTTCATCGCGCTGCGCACCTGCGCGTAGCCGTAGCCAAGCCGCAGCAGCGCGTTAAAGACCTGCCGCCGGCCTTTTTCGTCGGCCAGTCGGTTGCGGTACTTGCCGTTTAACAGCATTTCTATTTTATCACACTCGTCAAGCTCTGTTTCTTCCAGCGCTTCTTCGGCGGTTTCACGGTCGACGCCGCGGCGCAGCAGCTCCTGCAAAATGCCGCGTTCGCTCATGCCCTTGCGTGCGCTCAGCTCGTTGACCAGCGCCTTTGCGTAACGGCTGTCGTCCAAATATCCGAGCTGCCTGACCCGTTCCACGGCGCTCGCCGCCGCGGCTGCGCCGTCTGCGCGCGCGAGCTTTGCGGTCAGCTCCTTTTCGCTGTGCTCCCGGCGCGCCAGAAGATTCAGCGCGCGGTTGAAGCAGCGCCTTGCCTGAATGCGCTCCTCTAACTCCTTCAGCGCCTCCTCGTCGATCTCGTCGCCGTCGGCATAGCCGCTCAGATACCAGAAATCAGCATCAACGGTGAAGCGGTATTCACCGTCGACGCTGATGTGGATTTTATTGGCTCTTCCGTGCTGTGCAGTCAGGATCATGGCGCTTAATCGTCGTCATCGACCGCAATGTCGAGGTTGGCTTTGATTTTGTTTTTGGATGCGGCGGGGGCGGGGGCAGCCGCGGGAGCCGGCGCTTCGGCCGGTTTGGGCGCGTTCTTTTCCGCCTGCGCCTTTTCGTCCAGCACCGCGCGCACCTTTGCTTCGACCTCGGCGAACAGGGTTGGGTTGGTGCGCAGAATCTCTTTCACGTTGTCGCGCCCCTGACCCAGCCGTTCGTCGTTATAGGAGAACCAGGCGCCGCTCTTGTGAATGATGTCGTGCGCAACGGCAATGTCGAGCAGCTCGCCCTCTTTGGCGATGCCGCGGCCGAACATGATATCGAACTCCGCCGTTTTGAAGGGCGGCGCGACCTTGTTTTTCACGATCTTTACCTTGGTGCG
>CADBPL010000125.1 GCA_902796535.1 Oscillospiraceae bacterium | reverse complement strand
ATGCTGACGGCCCGCAACGCCCTGCCCGTCTGCGTTGTTCGCCATCTGACCGCCGTAAACAGCGTTCGTGATGGCCGCAGCAACGCTCGTGCCGCAAATGGCGTAGGTGTTATAAGCGCTCACATTGGCGGTAACGGTAACGTTATCGATCGTGACCGTTCCGGTCGATTTGCCGAGCAGGCCGGCCGCTTCGGAACCGGTGCCGGCGCCGCCGGTCACATTGCCGGAAACGATACAGTTTTCAATGGTGCTGTCATTCGAGGCGCTGGCCACCAGACCGCCGACCGCGATACCGGGCGTAATGGCAGTTGCCGAAACGGAACCGATGGCAAAGCAGTTGCTGATCGTGGCGCCGCTGATATCGCCGGCAAGCATCGCCGCTTTGGCTGTTGAAGCGTTATCTCTGTTCACCACATTTACGCCCATCAGGCCCAAGTCAAAGACGCTGCCGGACTGCACTGAGGTGAACATGGCCGCATTGCCGGAGGACTGGATCTGCAGGTTGCTGATGACGTGGCCGTTGCCGTAGAAATGCTCATAGAGCGTTTCCATCGGGGTGAAGACCGTGGAGGCCAGGTCAATATCAGCCACGAGCAGAAGGTCGCGGGTCTGATAATCAAGTCTGCCCGAAATACTGCTGTCGTCGCGCAGGAAGCTGAACTTTGTGCCGGGCTCATGCTCGGCGGTGCTTGTCAGCGCCTTGAGCTGGCGAGCAGTCGCAATCGGGAACACATCGCTGTGGCCGATGCCGTAATCATTGATATCCATGACCGGATACATGATCTTTCTGGCAATGGAAAGGGTTGTTGCGGAGGCGGATTCGCCCTGCCCGATCTTGGCGGGAATGGTCTGCGTCGCAACCGCATAAGGCAGGCTGTAATCGTAATAGATCTCGCCGTTGGGATAGGTCTCACCGTCATGCTTGACCGCAACGCTCTGCTCGTTGTCGCGGAAAATGTTGCGGTAAATGATCACGGAGCTGGTGGAGCCTTCGCTCGTGGTTCTGAACAGCAGGTCGGTGTTCTTGTTGGAACCGTTGCCGGTCAAACCGAGATCGATGCCCATCGGGTAAGCCACCGTATCGCTCAGATCGTAAACCGAGGTCGTAAAGGCAGTCGCGTTGCTGAAGCTCATGGTCAGCGGGTAAATCAGACCGCCGTTGCCCTGAATGTTCTCAGACTGAATCTGATTGCTGCCGACCGTTCTCACGCTCTGATCTACCTTGACCGCTGTTGCGATCAGGTTGCGATACGCTTCGGAATAGGCGTCCGAACCGCTGTCATACTGCGCTATGCTGGCAGCATACGTGGTCATAGCCTCATAGGCCGCGTTGTCGGTGTAGGCAATGGCAGCTGCACCGTCTTCGATCACGCCGAGCATCTTGCTCTCATAATAGTTGTTGGAGCCGCTGACGCCGGGCGCGATATTTGCAAGCGTCTTGCCCTTCACGTCGGGCGCGATCAGGGCGGCGACCGTGTTGTCGGTGGCCGCAATGCTGCCGGCATTGGCGCCGACAGTCAGGCCGACCGTGTTGGCCGTGTTGCCGGAGGCGGTGGCGCCGATGAAGCAGTTGCGCAGCGTGAGCGTAGTGTTGGCGTTATTCTTGCCGACCAGACCGCCGACAGCTGCTGTGCCTGCCGTCTCACTGCCGGCAACGGCGAAGCCCGCCGTGAAGCAGCTCGTGAGCGTGGGCGTGCCGGAAACGGCAGCGCCGAGCAGAGCGCCGACGTTGGCGACGCTCGCGTAAGAAGCGGTGGTGGCGGAGGTGAAGCAGTTGTTGATCGAGACCGAACCGGCTGCCGAGCCGATCAGGGCGCCGACGTTCATGCCGCCGACGACGTTGCCGTTGGCCACGGAGCAGTTGGTGACCGTGGTGTTCGAGTTGCCGGTTGCTTTGATGCTGCCGACCAGACCGCCGGTGTTGTTGCCGCCAAGAATGCCGCCGTTGACCATGGTGCGCTGGTCGTCAAGGTCGCGGATGATGATCTTATCCGCTACTTCAATGTGGATATTCTTCAATTCGGAGCTCATGCCGACGCAGCCGAACAGGCCGACGGCATTGGTCGCTTCGTCGTTGATGTAAAGGTTCGAGATGACATAACCGTCGCCGTCGAAGTGGCCGTAGAAGGGAGACGCCGGTGTGCCGATCGGATCAAAGCCCTCAAGAGTCGTGTAACGGTTGAGAACGCTTTGTGACGGATCATTCAGACCAACATTCAAGTCAATGTTTTTCACCTGCTTGAAGTATTTGCCGTTGGTGTGCAGGGCGCGCATGACGTAGAAGTGCTTGGGCGCTGCGATTTCGTAGGGATGCTCCTGCGTACCGTCACCGTTGATCTGGATGCTGGTGAAGGAGGAATTCATCTGAATGCCGTATGCGAAGTTCAGCACGATGCCGCCGACCATTTCGCCCACGTTCGGCAGGTTGATGGTCATTTCACCATAATAATAGGGATAGAAGAGACTGCTGATCTGATCGCCCGAACTCAGGTCATACAGATCGACCTGCTCGGACATAAAGCCGTCGTTATAGGTCGTCGTAGCCTCAGAAATCTTCACGCCGTTCGAGTCGAGGATATCGACCTGATCGTTCTGGAAGACCAGCTTGTCATTCGGGTTCATGAAGCGGAAGTACTTATCCACGCTGACCGCGCTGTCCTGATACTGAATGAACGCGTTGGAGGTGAAGATCGCCGCGTCCGCTTCCGGATCGCCGCTGTTCGGTTCGCCCTCGGACACCATGAAGGATTGCATCTTCATGGGCAGCGTCTCATAATCGGCGCCGAACGTATCGGCAGCCACCTCGGTATCGGCCAGATAACGGTAGTTCTGGTTGCAGTCATAATAAGGCAGCTCGAGGAAAATGGTCTGCATATCGGCATAGATTTCAAAGTCGATGCCGCACAGAACCCGGTTGCCGTAAAGCACGATATCCTGCGGGTAAGAGGAACCGTAGACCTTTTGGATATAATCGTTGACGGCAATGTAATGGTCGTTTAAGCAATACGTGTTGCCGGACAGCATGGGGTTGACCCACAGATCGCCTCTCAAAGCGACCATCAACGCTTCGTTATCGTCGGAGATCGGCTGGCTGCTGCCGTTTGTCAGCTCCGCCGTGCCTGCGTAGATCGCGCTGTAGATCACCGGCCACAGATCTTCCGCCACGTCGATTGGATCGCAATCGTCATCGATCAGCGCACCGTCAGCCATACGGCCGATCAGTTTGCCGACGTTGGTGTTTCTGCTGCGGTTATTCGGGGTGTCGGCGCAATCGACCGTTACACCGTAAACGCTGGTGTAAAGGTTGACCTTGGCGGACATGATGCAGTCTTTAATAAACAGGTTTCCGTCACCGACGTTGTTAATGTCCTTGCGGGCCGCGCAGGCGATCTTGCCGATCAGGCCGCCCGCCGAACCGGCGCATTTCATGTTGGTAACATATTCACGGTTGAAGCCGTTGACTTCGCCCTGAACGTTGGAGCCGTAAATCTGAATCTTGTCAAGGTACGAATCCAGTTCCGCGTCAAAGCCGCTTTCGTCCGAACCGGAAATGGAGCCGATCAGACCGCCGGCCGTCGCCTCACGGTTGTGGTTATCGTAACCGTAGGCGCCGATAACGCCGTTGACGTCAACGCCCTGCTGATCATCGACGGTGCCGATATAAAGATTGTCAAGGTTCTGCACGTTGCCGACCACGCCGCCAGCCGTGTTGAAGCGGTTCGACGTGCCGGCCGTGCCGACAACAAGAATCTGAACGTCGGTCGGGTCTGTGTTTTCAATGATCTCCGTGCCGGTATCATCCCCGTCAATGTAGCCCTTTTGCAGGCCGACGCCGGACTTTGTGACCGTCAGGGAGACAATATCGCTGTCCTGCAGCCCCTTGTTGGCGATCTGACCGACGATACCGCCGGCAATATCGCCGGCAACGACCTGGCTGGCAATCACGTTGACATAGGTCACGGTGCATTCGCCCTGCGACACAGCTGCCACACCGCCGGCAATATCCAGCGCGGTGTTGTTCAGATCGTCGCGATCATAGCCGTAGCTGCTGGAGATGTAAGAGCCGCCGACCGTTGTGCCGCTGACTTCAGACTGTACATTCGGCAGCTGATCCCAGTCGAGGTTATATCGTTCCTCACCGGTGATCGGATCGGTGCTGAGCATATCGACAGACGCGTTCATGATGCCGAACAGTCCGCCGCCATAGGACTTGATGTTGCCGACAGGGTTGGCGATATGGCCGCCGAGCACGTGACAACCGGTCACGTCAATGCCGTAGAAGGCCGCGGGGCCTACCCCGTCGGTTCCGACCACCTTACCGGCGATACCGCCGACAAGGATCGAGGTTTCTTCGGCTACGCCCTGCGCGTTGGCCGTGTAGGAGGAAACAACGTCGACGCCGGAAACGGTAACGTTATAGACCGTTGCCGTGCCGTTGATCTCACCGACAAGGCCGCCGGCCGAAGACGAGGCCCGGTTCATGCGCTTGATCGCCTTCACGAAGGACACGCCGTCGCCGGAATCAAGGATGCTGACGTTACGAATGACAGGCGCATCCAGCCCGTTCTGCAGATCGTCATCCGTGTAGCTGACCGCACCGGCCAGAACACCGGCGGAACACGCCGTTTCGTAGGAATTGATCACACTGATCTTCGGGTTGATGAAGCGCGCGCCATCCACAACCGCGCCGCCGCCGAGCTGAGCGATCAGGCCGGCATAGGGAGCGTCGGAGCCGGTGTTGGCAACGATATTTTCCGCACGGAACTCCAGACCGTAAATGGCGTAGTTTTCACCGTGCTCGGTCGCGCCCGTTGAATCGGAAAGGCTGTTCTGCAGGGTAATGTAACGACCGGTAAACGGAACGTAGGTGCGGTCGCTGTTGTTAATGGTGTAGGGGTTGATGATGGCGGCGCTGCCGGGTTCCCCGTAAACGCCGTAATCAATGGCGCCGATATCGCCGACGATATCGATCATCGGCACATTATCGGTATCCCCGTAGTAATCATAGAATGAGATTTCCGGATCGGGGTTATTGATCGGATCCTCAAGATAATCCGGATTCGGGCGCTTAAAGTTGCCTAAATACTGAGACAAGATGAATTCATTGCTGCTCTCGCCCGTATCGATCGGATCGGTGTAGGCATTGCCGAGCACTTCTGCGATCGTCGGCTGATAGCCGTTGTCATCCAGCGCCATTCTGGCTGCCGAAACCACACTGGCGTCGGACAAGGTCCAGAACACGTCGTAGCACTGGATCACGCGGGCGTCAGCGCGCGCATTGCTCGTGTCGCCATTGTTGCCCGTGCACTCGCAGGACAGTTCTTTTTGCAGTGCGGCCAGGTCGGATGCGTTGAAGACCAGATAATAGGTATAATCCAGACCGCTGTCGTCGGGATCAAGGCGCCAATACTCTCTCGGACGAACGTTGATGAAAAGATCCATCGACATCGTCAGCCCGTTTTCATAGGTGAAGAGCAGCGTCAAGGTCAGCTTGTCGTTGAGCTCCACGCCCTGCTTGAGGGTCAGGCTGAACGCCTGCGGGTTTGTGACGGTGCTGCCCGTTGTGCTGTCTTTGCTCGTGGCGGGATACTTCACGTCAAAGTAATTGGTTCCGTTGGCGAGCGAGACGGAGGCAAGCGCAAACTCATGCTCCTTTTCTGCCGCACCATTATTGGAAGACGTTGTGAACGCATCGGGCAGTGCGCCGTTATTGAACGAATAATCTTCATCTGTCGTATCGGTATCAAACACAAGCTTGTTGATATCCGACGCATTCGCGCTCCAATCGAAGGTCAGGGTGTTGGCGTTGGTCCGGTTGAAGCTGGTGCTGTAAACCTCAGGCAGACCGGCCGCATTCGGCGCTTCGCTGTTGATACGGGTTACCTTGCCGCTTTCATCCGGCAGCGCCAGATAGCCTTCGGTGCTGACCATAAAGTGGGAGGATTCGTTGTTGTCATGATCGAGCCCCGTGCGGTTGAGGTCGTAGAGGTAGGTGGTAACGTTCGCGTTGCTGTTCAGGCAGGGATGCGAACCAGAGCCGTTATCAAAGCCGAACAGGGAAACGTAACCCTCGCTGTAGTTCGCGGAGGAGAACATCACGTGGAAGAAGGGCTCGGTGTGGGTGCTCGCATAGTAATTCGCAGTGGCCGGCATGACATAAGAAACACCGTTGCTGTTCATCACATAATAGCCGAGCACGACGCCCACGCCTCTTCTGCGCGAGGAAAATGTGGGAATGTCGGTGGTGGTGCCGGCCGCTCTCGTCACAAACTTCGCCGTCACCAGACAGTTGCTGACAAAATGCTTATTTGTACCCGTTGTGTTTTTGAAATCAAGGAACGGGGCAATGTTGGAGTCTTCAAAACCGATATCATTCGTTCTGTCGGCCAGGATCGAACCGATCACACCGCCTGCCGTGGTTTCCGCATGGATCGTACCGCCGACCACGCAGCCGCTGACCCGCGTATATGTCAGCGGACTGAAGCGATAGAACACACCGATGATGCCGCCGATGCCGCGGTTAAAGACTGTTTCTGCTTCGGTCAGCACCGTTCTGGACAGATCGGCATTCATGGTGCAATCCGTCACCGTGACACCGTGCTCCGCGTGCGCAACATTGACCGTGACTTCATTGCCGTAGGGGTTTTCCAGACAGCCGACGATGCCGCCGACGCCGTCGACCGCTTTGATCGTCGTCTTGTCATCCACCAGACAGTCGGTGATGGTGTGGCTGGCGGTGCTCGCATCAACACGAGCCAGAATGCCGCCGCTCGCCGAATAGGGTGAACCGCTGTCCACGTCAATCGTGCCTTCCAGCGCGGAATTCTTAATGTTGATGCCGGTCAGCGTGACCGAATCGGCGGAAGGACAAATGATCGTTGATGTGGTGTACTGATAGTTGGCAAAGGTTCCGGCGGAAGCAAAGTCATCTTCGAGCTGCGAGGTATAAGAACGCATCACCGCACCGCCGACGATCTCGCCGGTAATGGCGCAATGCTCCACCGTAACGTTGTTCATGGTGCCGGCATAAGCCATGACCGCACCGGCTGCGCCGCTGTCAAGGTTGGCATAGTCGATGAAAAGGCTGCTGTCAGCCTGCTGAACGATCTCAACATCGCGCACAACACAGTTCGTAATGTTGGTCGCGTACTGGCTGGAATGCGCAAGCAGGCCGCCTGCGCCGGTGGTCGCTTCAATGCTGTTGTCGTAATACTCTGCTCGGATCGATTCCGCATCGGGAGCGCCGACCACACAGTTGGAGATCACAGACGCCGCCGTGTTGGCTGCGAAATTGGTTTGATTGGCAAAGATGCCGCCGACCAGACCGCCGATATAATCCGCTTCGTTGAACGTGAAATTGTTCAGGTTTACATTGTCAATGGTGATCGGCGCCGTGCCGGCTGTGTCAGGTGCAAAGGCCTTGCAGGCGATGGCGCCCAGATAGTTGCCGCTCGTGCTGCCGGCCAGAGTCATGCCGTCAATGTCAAAATGCCGGAAAGACGCGCCGGAAACCAGACCGAACAGGCTTGCGCCGACACTGCCCGAGGATTTGACCCTGACGTTGCGCAGAATCATTTGATGATCATAGGCAACATGAACGTTCGTATCGGTCGATTCCACCAACGAGCCGTTGGCGCTGTTCTGATAGCTGACGGAGGATCGGACAAAGTCATAATAACCCTCCGGAAGCGTTTCAAAGCTGCCGGTAAACATATAGCTCGAAGAACCGACCGGCGTCAGACCGCCGGGGAAGCTGCCGTTGGCGGCAAACATATCGTCAGTGAATTCGATGACGCCTTCCGTGTTGTAAAGCGCATACTTAGCGCTCATGGCGGAGGCAGAAAGGGATTTGTTCGAGTTAACGCCGTTGATTTGGGCGCTGATATCATAACCGATGATACCCAGATCATACGGGGTTTCGATCAGGCGATATTCCACGCCGGTGAGCGCGCCGTTGCTGCCGTCACGCTCTTTTGCGATCGTCAGCCTGGCCTGTGTCGGCGACTCATAGCTGAAGCCGCAGGGGATGAACACCTCAATGCCGTAGCCGTTGTCTTCACCGCCCCATCTGCCAACGCCGGTGCCGTCGTTCAAATAACCGACAAAGGGGATGGAAACCTGCACCGTGCCCGACCGCAGACCGTGAACGATGACCTGCTTTGCCGTGCTCCCCACGACCGTTGTGACCTGCGCAACGGAATCATCCGAACCGCGCCAGTTATAGGCGGCCGTATCGGCAGCCATGATCACAAAGCTGTCGCCGCTGCCTTCCGTGATGTCGATGGCATACAAATCGTTGTAGCGATTGATATACTGCTGGGTTTTATCTCTAAAAAGAACATCGCCGTTTTCATCGAGGTTGACGTCACGGAAACAGCCCGTACCCGCCAAAACACCGTCAATGCGCGGATAAACGGCGTTGGCAGGGTTACCGTCCGCATTGCCGTTCAGGAACCCGAACGGAACCAGATAAGCGTCGCACCCGAATGAAGTGTAAGTGATGTCGGAGAATACATAGAACGGATCGCTGAAGTAACTCGAAACACCGTCAATAAAGGTGTAAGCCTCATACTCATCGGCGGAAATGTGGCCGATCACGTAGCCGCCGCAGCAGGTCTCATTGCTGTAGGATTCTTCCGAACCTGTCAGAGAAATCGAACCGGCCAGCGCGAGGTTGAAGAGCATTTGACCCGGCACAGAACCATAGGTCATGGTCCAGTCGCGGCCGGAATACTGAGCTAAATCAGCGTCTGTGGCAAAATTGACCACACCGATCGCACCGCCGAGGCCGCGCGTACCGCTCAGGCTGCCGCTGAACACGCTGGTGTAAACGTGAATGCCCGTAATATCGCAGATCGCGTTGTACATGCCGTTAGAAACCTGAAGCGCTTCGGAATAGTTCGTGCCGCCCTTGACGGCGCCGATGAAGCCGCCAGTGCCGACCTTGACTTCAGTCTCGGTATAAATATCCTGGTTGAAGTCCTGCTGGTCGGAAAGGTTTGCCGCATTGTAAACAGAAGCGCCGACTTCGTTATAGCGCAGCACACAGCGGCCGGGCTCATAATAACCGTTCTGCGTCTGGTTGGTGAACGCGTTGCCGAGCACACCGCCGACGGCCGCAGTGGCCATGGTGGTTGCTTCCGTATAAGGCAGACGGTTCTCAACCGTTGTGCCTGCGGCAACATCACAATACTGAATGATCGTATCGTGCATGAATGCATAATTCCGAAGGGTGTTGTTGTAGCCTTTGTTGTAATCCGGACGCAGGGAATCATAATGGAAGCGGACATTTGTGCCCATGATGCCGCCAACGCCGGAGGCAAGGACAAAATGATCCGACCCGACAGGATATGCTTCGCCTGACGCGCTGGGGCAATCGCCCGCCACTCTCGTCGCATTCGCAAGCGTTGTGACCTTGGTGTTGGTAACGCTGCAGTTCGTGATCAGGTCACGCATATTGAGAAGATACCAATCCGGGGTATCATCAATGGCGTAATCCGACACGTAGCGGATCTCTGCATCTGCGCCGACCACACCGCCGGTGATAACGCCCTCAACACGGCTGTGGTTGACGGTGCAGCCGCTGACGTAGGGATACAGATCGTCGTTCTCGCTCTCGGAATCGCCGGCACTGTTGCTGTAACCCTGACCGTTGCCGCCGCCGATGATGCCGCCGACCGCAACATTGCGCACCGGCGCAGCGCCCTGACCCATATAAGAGGTATCGGTCGAAGCCACATAGGCGTTCACCACCGAACAATCGGTGATGGAAGCATAGATGACGTTGGTGGACATGAAGGAATAACCGTCAGCCGTGTTATAAGTGGAGATACCGCTGTAACCCACAATACCGCCGACGTAGAACAGCGAACGGCTGAGCACCTGCATGGCGGAGCGTTCAGGCGCAGCAGTGGCGTCCGAACCGCTGACGACGCAGTTCGTCAGGATCGTGGCAACGTCGGACGCGCCGATGATGCCACCCGTGTTGCCGAAAGCCATGATTTTGGAATCGGTCACGGTAACGTCTGAACTTGTTTCACTGTCGCCTATGGTGAGGGTCGTCACACCTTGTTCCAGATACGAACCGTTATAACTGTTCAGAACGGAACCGATAATACCGCCGGCATCCATGGTGGCGTAGGTCGCTTCGTTTTCATCCGTGCGGCTTCTGCCGGCCACATAAAGGTTGCTGACATGCGTATCGGTAATGGTGATCTCCGTGGGGAAATCGATCCCCTGCCCGCTGAAAGCAGCACCGATCACACCGCCGAGCCCCATCGGTTCGGCAAAATAGTCGGAGGAGAAATAGCCCCTATCGCTGCCGTCGACCGTGGTCATGACCTGGTTGGAGAAGGCGGCGTCGTAGAAATAAGTGGTGACTTCCACATTATTCAGCGTAACATCGGAAAGATCAAGCGAAATATCAGCCACTTCACCGATCAGACCGCCGACACGCTTGCCAAGATTCGTCGCGCCGATCGCGCTGCCGCCGGTCACCTCGGAATCGCTCACGTGGATGTTGCGAATCGGGAATTTATTGACTTCTCCGTAAGCCATGGGGGCGGATTTGACGGAACCTGCAAGCGAACCGACATGGTCGCCGCCGATCACGCGGAGATTCTCAAAATACAGGTCTTCAATGCCGTAAATCGTGCCGTCGACTTCAACCGGAGAAGTTGCGTCAACGACGCCGAAGAAACCGTTATTATGGTTGATCGTATCCTTGTTGTTCGCGTCGAGAACGGTGACGTTGGAAATGGTGTACGGCTCATGCGTCTCCGGATCCTCACCGCCGACAAACGCGCCCCAGAAGGGATGCGATGTCGTACCGATGGCAAAGAACTGCCTGTTGGTGTCGGAGCCGTCAAAATAGCTCATATCGATATTCGCATAGAGCTTATAGGGATAACCGGCAATGGTATCATCGCCGTTGGCAATTTCAGTCGAGATGTTTTTCAGATCCGCAGCAGATCTGACCATATAGAAGCCATCCGCATCCTGCTGCAAAGCACCGGCCGCCTGCGCGGTGATGACGATATAGGCGCACAGACCGGTCTTGGTGTGCGTGATCTTGAAGGTGTCAATGCTGCCATCCTGCGTGCTGTCTTTCGCAGTGAAGCTGAGCACAAGCTGATTGAAAGCGCTCTTGTTGACAACGCTGATTTCCGGATCATCGTAGAACTGAACTCCGTTGGGCGTCAGTCTGGTGATGGTGAATTCGGTTTCGGCTTCCGCTGCAGTGGTAACGGCAAGCTTCGCCATGTTCTGCGGCAGCGGCAGCGTCGCTATGGCGTCACCCGAATTCAGCGTGTGTTCAAGGTTGTAGAACTGCCCGAGCTCCTGATCGTTGGTAGTACCCCAAAGGGTCAGTCCGCCAAAGGCGGTGCGGCCGTCGCCAATCGGGGCAGAGGTTTCACTCGAGCTGTTTCTGGCCCAGAAAATGTTGTCAAAGCTGCCCGCAGCTGCGCTCGGGCCGGAACCCGCAGCGCCGAATATGGAGGCAACGCCGTCGGCAACCGTTGTGACAACGATACTGTTCATAACCTTGCCGGTGTTTGCCGTGATATTACCGATAAACGCAGCAACGCTGCTCGTTTCATTTTCGTCGGGGTTGGCGCCGTCCGCGTCGACCATGCAGTTGTCGACCACGTTGCCGCTTGCGTCGAGATAGCCGAGGAAAGCGCCCACGTTGGTGCAATCATCGGCACATTCAAACGAAACATCGGTGGAGCAGCCGTAAAGGTAGGTGTTGCGGTAAGCAGCATCGGCGAAAACGCCCTGACGCGAACCGGAAAGCATGGCAGACTGATCGGTATCGTTGGTCAAAAGCGCAAAGCGCATGGTTGCGCCGAACAGGGAACCGAAAACCGACTGATTCACGGCGCCGCTGTTCAAGACGAAATAGTCGGGCGTCAGGGTGACGTTGAGCTGTTCGATCAGGCCGCCGTCAACCGTAACGCTGCCGGGCGTTGTAGAATACTGCGTGATTTCAACGTCATCGGCGGTGTCGGAGGTGTCTTTGTCATCCACGGCCGTAACGGTATTGATCGTAACACCGGCCGCTCGCTGACCGACCACCGCGCTGAACACGCGGCAGGGCGCATAAATGGTGTGGACAGGGCTGTTGTTGGAAACACCGGAAAGACGGCCGTAGAAAGCAACCGGCTCCCATTCGGTCTCGTCGATGGTAACGTTTTGGGTCAGAACATAATTCGCATAAGGCGCCAAATAAAGGAAGCGGATCATGCCGGAGGTCGAAATCTGAAGCGGATCATCCGGATCGTTCGGATTGCCGATATTATCGGAGGCCGTGATGAAAACATCCAGCTTGAAGTCAACGGCAAAAGAGGTGCGCCCGCTGTAGCCGATGCCGCCGGGCAGCGTCAGAGTCTGCTGATACGGCACAGAGTCAAGTGAATTGACCACGCCCTGAACGGTATGACTGTCAAGCGTGCCTGTGCCGGTGATCGTCGCAATATTGGAACCGCTCCAGCTGTGGGACGGCTTGGCAATGCCGCTGAGCATCTGATTCCTGCGGGAAACGACGGCACGCATGGGATCGCCGTTGGAGTCCGTTGCGGTCAGATCGAAAGAACGGTCGCTGATCTGCTCAATGGTGCTGTCAGCGTTGGAAACCGGGATCGCGTAAGCCGTAACACAACCGCTGATCTCACTCGACCAGTAGCAATTGGAAGCCGCGGCAGACGTGCCGCCAAAGCCGATCACAGCGCCGTTGAGGTAATGAGCCTTATTCTGAATACGGAACAGCGTATAGCAGTTGCTCAGCGTGCCGGCCGCCGCGTTGGCGGGGGCATAGCCGATGACGCCGCCTGCATGACACACCGCGCTGTGAGCCGAAGAGGCAAACGAACCGGTGGACACACAGTCGGTCACGGCGCCCGCAGCGCTCGCCGTGGCGGTGATGCCGCCAAAGTAGCAGGGCTGATCCGTGGAAACGAGCGACATATAGAAGCCGAGATTCTGCACGGTAACGTCGGTGATGGTGCCGCTGCCGCCGGCAACCGCGCCGCCGTAGTAGTAAGAAACGGCGTTCGCGCTGTTATCGGCGCTGACAAGACCGAACATATCGTAAGACTGGCTGTCGGGCGTGCTGATGGTGCTGAAAGAACCTTCGATCAGCGAATCGGACACGGCGCCGTCGTTCAAGCCGACGAGACCGCCGACATAGCGGCCGCCGTAAATCTGACCGCCGTAGGTCACGGGAGAACCGTTCGCCGTTCCGTGACCGGGAAGATCGACCACAGCGCCGGTCACCATGTGGTAACTGTCGTTAAAGGCGCAGACGCCGCCGACATAGGCGTTCGCCGCGGTCGCACTGATGTTCAGACCGTTGACCGTACAATTTTTGCACCCGCTCTGCGCAGAGCCGCGGTTTTGCGCGACAACGCCGGCGAGATAATGCGAACCGTTGTTGACGGAAATGCTGAAGTTTTCAACCGTCGCGTTTTCGACCTTGCCGCGGTTATCGGCTGTAACAGCCGCAAAGCCCGGGTAAACGTCGTAACCGGTGTTGCTGATATCGTCCAGATAGCTGAACGGACTCTGACTGCTGACGTTCGCGTCGATGTTGGCCGAGCTGCCGGTTACAGAGATCGAGCAGTTGGTGACGGAAACGTTCTGGATGCCGCCCCGACCCGTTTCGTTGCTCTGACCCATGTTCTTGAACGCAACGATGGACACCGCGCGGGCGTTCTGTGTGTTGACATGGACGTTATCAATGATAAGGTTCTTGACTTCACAATTTTCATTCATGAAGCCGAAAATGGCAAAATACTGGTAAGCGGAAGCGTCGATGAGTGAATTTGCGTTTGCATAAATGCTGTGCCGCTTGGTAACGCCGCCTTCTTCATAAGCGCCGTCGATCACGAAATAAGCAGAGGACGGGTTGCTGCCCTCGGCCGAGAACAGATAGAGGGCGCTGTGCTGAGCGGAATCGTGAAAACTGCTCAGCGGCAGCGAGCTGATATTGATATCTTCGACGAGTTGGAAGTATTTATTGGTTTCAGAATTGTTGATTTTGTCGTAAACCTGCAGGAAATTGCTGTTGGTGATCTGATAAGGATCGCTTGCCGTACCCGATCCGTCAAACGGATCGCTGCCGCTTTGCGTGCCGATCTCAAGCTCATCGATCTCGCCGTTAGCGGCCAGATCGCCCTCAGATTCATCCGTTTCAGCCTCAGTGGCTTCAGCGGCTTCATCGGACGCATCGGTCTCGGCTTCGTCAGTTTCCGGCTCGCCGGTCTCCGGTTCGCCGTAAACAGCCGCATAACCCTTTTCAACAATCAATGCACCGCCGAAAGTAGAGATAGAGGGCGCGGAGGCAGCACCCTCATTCGTTGCAGAAAGAGAGACGGAATCCATATTCTGGTCAGCAAAGACAAGAATGTTGTATGCACCTGTAGACGTCAGCAGCAATGTTGACGCCAACAGAATAACCAGTGTTCGGAACAGAACTCTCTTTCTCATAATCATACCTCCAAGATTATCGCTGACGAACCGTCACAGTGTGAAAAACCCGTCTTTCTGCTTCCCGGGATCATCAGTTCGTCGTTGCTGCAGCGGTGCAGCGAGGCAGGGAAACCAATCTATGATCAATCTTCATCCGAAGATGAAACGCTGTCAGATGCCTGCGGCTGTGTTTGAGGCTTTTTCGCTGTGGTATTCGCCTTTTGCTTCTGTAAAGCCTTTGCCCTTTCAGCCTTTTCTTTTTCCTTTTGCTTCTGCTTGGCCAAACGTTCTTTTTCCTGCTCTAAAGCGCGCTGTTTAGCCAATTTCTCTTTTTCTTTGGCCTTGGCTTTTGCGGCCCGTTCTTTTTCGGCCTGTAAAGCTTTTTCCTTTGCGGCCTTTTCTTTCGCCTTTTGCTTTTCTTTTGCTATGCGTTCTTTTTCAGCGGCGGCTGCCTTTTCTTTTGCGATTCTCTCACGCTCTTTTTGCTTTGCTTTGGCGGCCTGTTCTTTCGCTTTCCGTTCCGCTAACGCTTTTTCTTTGGCGAGCTTTTCTTTTTCCTTCGCTTTAGCCGCCTGCTCTTTGGCCTTTTGCTCGGCTATCGCCTTTTCTTTGGCAAGCTTTTCCTTTTGCTTGGCTCTGGCTGCCTGCTCTTTGACCTTTTGCTCGGCTAAGGCCTTTTCTCTGGCGAGCTTTTCTTTTTCTTTCTGCTTCGCCTTTGCTGCCTTTTCTTTGGCCAACGCATCGGCCTTTTGCTTGGCTAAGCGCTCTTTTTCACGCTGCCTGGCGGCGCGCTCTTTTTCTTTTTGCGCTTCGGCCAAAGCAAGAGCCTTTGCTTTCTCCTGCTCTTTTTTAAGAGCTTCTTTTTGTTTCTTTTCTTCTTCCAGTGCGCGAAGCTTGGCTTCACGGGCCTTTTCGCGCTCGATACGGGCTTTTTCTTTTTCCTTCGCGATGCGAGCCAGTTCCTGCTCACGCAGCTTTGCCTTGCGGAGCTTTTCCTTTTCCTTGGCCTTGCGTTCCTTTTCCAGGGCAAGCGCTTTTTCTTTCTGCGCCTTGATTCTCGCCTTTTCTTTGGCTTTGCGCTGCTTTTCCAGCTCCAGCTCTTTGGCGATACGTGCTTTTTCGCGCTCTTTCTTGCGCTTTTCGATTTCCTTCTGGCGCTGAATCTCGGCCTTGATCTTCGCTTCGATCTCCGCCTTGCGCTGTGCTTCCGAGGCCAAAGCGCGGTCCAAAGCCTCGTTGATCTTGGTTTCGCCGGCAGTCTTTTTCTTGTTGGCGCGTTTCAGCTCATCAATAAAGACCTTGCGGATCTCAACCTCTTCCATATCGTAGTTGAGAACCAGCTCCTCCGCCAAACGCTTGAGGATCTTCGGTTTCAGCTTGCGTTTTCTGAGCTTCTCTTCTTCAAACACCTGCTCGCCGACATTCTTTTTGAGCAGCATGTAATTAACAGTCGCAAGCTTGAACAAATCGGATTTATAGTCAGCCGGCACAAGCTCGTCTGATTCCTTGGCGATGATCTCATAACCCACCTCATCATAAGAGGAGATGAACTGCCAAAGCGTCAGGCAAGCACGGAAGTCGGGATTCTTCTGGATTACGTTCGTGCGCATAATGGGCGGACGAACCGGGGTGCAGTTTTCAAGGTCGCGCATGAAAGAGGAACCGCAGAAACCGTTGATGATGCGCTTGATGCGCTCGATTCTTTCGAGCGCCGTTGCGTTTTCATCGACCTGGCCGCGCGCGTCAATCATATGTTCATCGCGCATGACGGCCGACGCCTGGGTGGAAACCTCTAACTTATAGGTGACAGTCTCATTGCCGTGCTTGAACTCGCTGTTCATTTTGAGGGAGGACATATTTTCATCCTGCTCCATATTGAACAGAACGTTGTAGCGCGTGTCAATGAAATGCCGAAGGTTGCGGAGAAGCGTGAAAATGAAACGGTTTTCATAAATTTCATAGCTTTCTTCGCGGAACACGTTCAATATTTGGTTGGGAGTCACGCGGTCACCGTCCACGCGGGCGATCATATTGGTATGCTGCGCCAGATGGCGGATCGATTCCGCCGTGATCTTTTTGGCGCGTTCGATCGGAACGATCTCTTCTTCCTGCACGATGAACTTACGGGGGTTACGCACGATGGTATCAAGGGGAATGATGCATTCCTCAATGGCTTCGACCCATTTGAGATCGATTTTTTTCTCGAAGAAACGGTTAAACAGCGAGACTTCCGTCTTGCCGGTCTCCATCGCGTCGAGCATATGGTCATAGTATTCATCACTTGAGGTAAGAGCTAAAATGTTGCTCTGATAATTGCCATAGAGTTCTTCGTATGAAGTGGCCATTGATTTCTCCCCTTCGGTAAGATATTGTGCAGATTCAGAGCAAGTGTTGAAAACTGTTCAACACCTGTTCTCAAAATGCACATGACCGCCCCAATTAAGGGGCGGAGTGCATTAAATTCGGGTCAGATCATTCTCTGGAGTCTCTCCAGATATTCCTTGGATTCACTCATGTTGGACTTGCCGAAGTGCTTGTTCAGATAAGTGATCAAGCCGGAAATTTCATCACGAATGAAGGAAAGGTTGAGGGATTCAAACTTTCTGAGGATCTTATGGCAAAGAACGAAATCAAGACCGTCGATCTCAGTGCCGCCGCATCCGACATAAGCCGGAACGAAATCCTGCAGCTGCTTCACGATACGGTTACCGAACGCCAGGCGGAAGTGCTCGATAACGTAGTCATCCAGCTCTGCCAGCTTGCGAAGGCTTTCTTCGGAAACCTTGTATTTCTCTTTGCACTCATCGAACATGGCTTCAAGGTGTTTATAGCTGAGGGTGAGGTTATCGGTCCAGGGGGCTTCAAAGAACTTACCCTTGGTGTTGATGTCGATGGGGATGGCACGGTCGTAAACCTTATCGGTAACGGCGAAGGTCGAGTCGTCGTTATTGATGGTGCCGATGTACCACATGTTTTCGGGCAGCTT
>CADBPL010000124.1 GCA_902796535.1 Oscillospiraceae bacterium | reverse complement strand
TGTCAAGCTCCTGCAGCCGCACAATGGCCTGCGCGCAGGCTTCGCGGTATTCCGCCCCGGTCAGGTAGGGCAGCACCCGCACGGAGCCGTTCAGGTTTTCAAAGTGATCATGCCCCAGAAACACCGCGAACACCGTCTGCTTTTTTTCCCATGCCGCAGCGAAAGCGGGCGCGCGCGTTTCATCCTCCAGCGCCTGTTCGGCGAGCGTGAGCAGCTCGCCGGTTTGCCGCCGCAGCAGGGCGGAGGAGCTGAACGCGCAGGCGAGCACGAGCAGCAGCAGGGTCACGGCCGCGATCGTTCGATTCATTTGTTCCCCTCTTTCTCTGTCAGGTTTCCGAAGCCGTTCGCCCCGTAGGTCAGCAGCATCACGTCGTCCGGCCTGAGCCGGCTTTTGTTTAAATAAGCGGCCAGTTGTGACTGCGTCAGCCCCGCATCTGCCATGGCTTTTTGCAAAATCCTGCCGTCGCACACGACCAGAAATTCCAGCTCGCTTTGCGTAACCCTGACGGGCGCCTGCCCCTGTGTCAGCGGCTGGTTTTCATCCTTGAGCAGAACGCTGACCGCTCCGTTCGTTTCCACAATGGCGTATTTCACCTGCGAAAGCTCGAACACGTCCTTTTGCCGCAGGGCGGAAAGCAGATCCTGCACCGTGATGCGCAGCGCCTTCATCTTTTTAAAATCCGGTTTTCCGTCGCGCACCACAATGGCCGGGTGCCCCTCAAACAATTCGCGGCATCTGGCGTTGTGCAGGGTGAGGATCGAGGTGAAGATCGAGAGACTGACCAGCAGCAGAACCGCCGCCACAGAGGTGATCAGCGGTACGTCCGTGTCCTGCAGCGGGATCGCGGCGACCTCGGAAAGCAGGATCGTCACCACCAGCTCGGTGGGCTGCATTTCGCCGATCTGCCGTTTGCCCATCAGCCGCATGGCCAGAATGACCGTGGCAAACAGGATGACGGCGCGGCAAAGGGTTGTGATCAAAAAAAGCCACTCCTTTCCTTTTTCAAAAATCTTGACCGAAACCGTATCAAATGGTATTATATACAGAGTTCAATGATTTATCGGGGGCAAACCATGAAAAAGTTTTGGCTCGGTTTTGATATCGGCGGCACCAAATGCGCCGTTGTGCTCGGCGAAAACGAGGGCGGCGAACGCTGCCGGATCGTTGATAAGATCCGCTTTGAAACGCAGCCCGCACGCGGCTGGCGCGCGGTGACCGAAGCGCTTTTTGCCGCGGCTGAGGACCTGATGGCGCGCCATAAGCTGACGGGTGCGCAGATCGCTTCCTGCGGGATCAGCTGCGGCGGCCCGCTTGACAGCAGGGCGGGCGTGATCCTTTCGCCGCCGAACCTGCCCGATTGGGACCGGGTTCCGCTCGTTCGCCTGACGCAGGAGCGGCTCGGCGTCCCGACGCGCCTGCAAAACGACGCCAATGCCTGCGCTTTGGCGGAATGGCGGTTCGGCGCGGGGCAGGGCAGTGAAAACATGGTGTTTCTCACCTTCGGCACCGGCATGGGCGCGGGGCTGATCCTCAACGGCCGCCTCTACACCGGCGCCAACGACTGCGCCGGAGAAGTCGGTCACATCCGTTTGCGCGAAGACGGCCCCGTCGGCTACGGCAAGGCCGGTTCGTTTGAAGGCTTCTGCAGCGGCGGCGGCATAGCCCGGGCAGCTAAACAAATAGTATTATCTCAACTGCAAAAGGGCGTCGTTCCCTCGTTTTGCAGGTGCGAAGCGGAGCTGGAGAGCGTCACGGCAAAATCGGTGGCGGCCGCGGCGGAGCAGGGCGACGAAACCGCCGTTCTGGTTTATGAGCAGTGCGGCGAATACCTTGGCCGGGGGCTGGCGGTGCTGATCGATATCCTCAACCCGGATACGATCGTGATCGGCAGCATTTACGCCCGTTCCACGGCTTTGCTGCGCGATAAAATGAATGAATTCATTGCCCGTGAGGCGCTCGGCGCCGCGGCGAAGGCGTGCCGCATCGTGCCCGCGGCGCTGGGCGACGCCATTGGTGATTACGCCGCGCTCGGCGTGGCGATGATGACGGACGAAGACTAAGGAGTGACGATCATGGCTGATTCAAAAGCAATATTTGACCGCTTGTTTGAAACCTTTCCGGCGCTGGAGTTTTGCCGCAGCGAAATATACAAATCGTATAATTATTTGCGCGAATGTTACCGAAACGGCGGCAAGGTGCTCGTGTGCGGCAACGGCGGCAGCGCGGCGGACGCCGACCACATCGTGGGCGAACTGATGAAGGGCTTTCTGCTGCGCCGTCCGATTGAAGGGCAGGCGTTCAATCACGACCGCGACATTCTGTCCCATCTGCAGGGCGGTCTGCCGGCCATTTCCCTCAACGCCCATGCCGCGCTGCTTTCAGCGTTTGCCAATGATGAGGAATTCGACTACGCCTATGCGCAGCAGGCTTATGCCTACGGCAACGCGGACGACGTGCTCATTGCGCTGAGCACCTCTGGCAATTCGGCCAGCGTGGTCAACGCCGTGCGCGCCGCGGGCGCCAGGCAGCTCATCACCGTCGGGATCACGGGGGAAAAGCGCAGCGTGCTGAGCGATAAATGCACCGTGTGCATCCGTCTGCCCGAAACCGAGACCTACCGCGTGCAGGAGCTGACCCTGCCGGTCTATCACTGCCTGTGCGCCATGCTCGAGGCCGATTTTTTCGAGACGTGACCCCCTTGTCATAACCGCTGCCCTCCCGTCATATCCATGGGGAATGACGGGAGGTTTTTTATGAAGAATCCGGTAGAAGAGCGAGCTGTTGAGCTCGGTCGGTTCATTGTTGCAAATAAGGCCACGGTGCGCGCGGCGGCCGGACAGTACGGCGTGAGCAAATCGACGGTTCACACGGACGTGTCCCGGCGGCTGGCCGAATTTGACCCGCTGCTTTTTGAGCAGGTGCGCGCCGTGCTCAACCAAAACAAGGCCCAGCGCCACATTCGCGGCGGGCAGGCGACCCGCCGGAAATACCGGCAGGCTGAAAATCGCGGCTGAATGTCATTTTTTCTGTTCAGCCCCTTGAAGTTTTTGAAAATAGCCTTTATAATTATAGGAGCCTTTATAATTATAGGAGCTTGTACCGAAGCAAAGGATGTGATTCACATGAACTCAAAATATTCGGTGTCTTTGGCGAAAATCATCAAGGAGCAGTCCTTTCAGGTGCTTTACGCGCCGTGCGACCCGCAGGAAATTTACGTCTCCATGCAGGAGGTCAACCGCCCCGGGCTGATCCTTTCCGGTTATAACGATTATTTTGACGCAGGGCGCATTCAGTTTCTCGGCCTGGCGGAGATCAACTATATCAACGGCTTTTCGCCCGAGGAACGCCGCGAACGGCTCGACAATTATCTGTCGCGTCAGCCGGTGGCGTGCATCATCACCCGCAACCTGGCCTGCCCCGACGGGTTCCTTGAGCTGGCCCGGCAGTACCGCGTGCCGGTTTTATCCACCACGGATTCCACCTCGGCTTGTATGTCCGCCATCATTTCTTTCCTCGGCGTTGAGCTGGCGCCCCGCATCACGCGCCACGGCGTTCTCGTTGAGGTCTACGGCGAGGGCGTGCTGATTCTGGGCGACAGCGGCGTGGGCAAGAGCGAAACGGCGCTCGAGCTCATCAAGCGCGGCCACCGCCTGATCGCGGATGACGCGGTGGAGATCCGCAAGGTTTCTTCCCACACGCTCGTCGGTTCCGCGCCCGACAATATCCGCCACTTTATCGAGGTGCGCGGCGTCGGCATCATCAACGCCCGCCGCATTTTCGGCATGGGCGCCGTCAAGCTGACCGAAAAAATCGACATGGTCGTAGAGCTGGAGCAGTGGGATAAAGAAAAGGTCTACGACCGGCTCGGGCTTGAAAACAACTACACCTCCATTCTCGGCATCGAGGTGCCCGTGACGGTGGTGCCGGTCAAGCCGGGGCGCAACCTGTCCATCATCATCGAGGCGGCCGCTATGAACAACCGGCAGGAAAAGCTCGGCTACAACGCCGCGCGGGAGCTGCTGCACAGCCTGGGCATGGACGAGGATATTGCCCCGAAAAAAGAAGAAATAGAAGTCTGGCATAATTTCTGAGCGATCGCCGGTTCAGCCGGCGGTTACCCCAAAATAAAGGAATTCAAACAGGGAGGATATAAAGTATGTACAGAGTAGGCGTAGATCTGGGCGGCACGAACATTGCAGTCGGCGTCGTCGACGAAAACTTCAACATTATCGGCAGAGGCAAGCTCAAAACCAGATTGCCCCGGCCGGCGCAGGCGATTTTTGACGATATCGCCGAAGCGGTCAAAATGGCAGTGGCTGACGCCGGCATCACCATGGAGCAGGTCGATTCCATCGGCATCGGCACGCCCGGCTCCGTCAACAAGGCGACCGGCATGATCGACTTTGCCAACAACCTTGATTTCAACCATGTTCCGGCCAGGGATATGCTTATTGAAAGCCTCGGCTGCGAAAAGGTTTATATTGATAACGACGCCAACTGCGCCGCTCTGGGCGAAGCGCTCGCCGGCGCGGGCAAGGGGCGCGACAGCTTTGTGGCCATCACGCTGGGCACGGGCGTGGGCAGCGGCATCGTCATTGACGGCAAGCTCGTCAACGGCGTCAACTATGCCGCGGGCGAAATGGGTCACATGGTCATC
>CADBPL010000123.1 GCA_902796535.1 Oscillospiraceae bacterium | reverse complement strand
GGTCGCCATTTGCTGTTATAGCTCAGTAGGTAGAGCGCATCCTTGGTAAGGATGAGGTCGGCGGTTCAAATCCGCCTAACAGCTCCAGGAGCCTTGTTCTTCATTGAACAAGGCTCGTTTTGTTATCGCAGAATCCGGTGATGAGAACCCCGAGCCGCCTGCGGCGCGGGTTACCTGTTAAATGAATAGAAAAGGAGTGGGTCCCCGTATGAAAACAAAACGTGTTATCGCCTTGCTTTTTGCGCTGATGCTTGCTTTTTGCGCTGCTTTGCCCGCGTTTGCCGAGGGGGAACGCAGCCAGGTGGAAGGCTACAGCGTTTCGGCCCCGGGCGGCAGGATCACCAAGGGCGCTGTCGTCACGATCACAGTGAAGGTGAAAGCCAACCATACCTTTGAAAAATATGAAACGGTTTCCGTCCTCTTCAACAACTCCGATTCATTTGTGCGGGAAGAAACCGACGGCGGCGTTGTGCTGGATACCGAGGATCATTTCACCGTGACCTTTACCAATGTGAAATACACCGGTCAGGGGAATCTGCTGACCTTTACCGTGCATTATAACGGGAACGACAAACTCAACGGCACCGGTCTGGATTCAGAGTGGCTGACGGTTCCCATCCGGGAATGCAGCGGCGAAGGGGAACCGCAAACCGAAGAGCCGAAGTCAGAAGGCGTCAAGACCGAGCCGCCGGTCAAAACGAATGCGGTTCCGGTCATTCAGATCAACCGTGAAAACCGCCAGACTCCCGTGAACGCGGGCGAAAGCTTCAAGCTGAACGTTCTGCTTGCCAATGCCGCGCCGGCCGCAGCCACCAACGCTGTTGTTTATTTAACGCCGGGCGCCGGGCTGACGCTGGAAGAAAACAAGGCCACCAAAACCGTCGGAACCGTTCCCGCCAACGGCGTTGCCACGGTGCCGGTCGCGCTCAAGGCGGCCAATCCGCTGCAGATGTCGCAGCTCACGCTGGGCGTTGCGCTGAAATACCAATACACCACGGCTGACGGAAAAGTGGCCGAGGGAACGGTCGAAGAAAAGATCCTGATTCCCGCCACCCCCACCAAAACGACGCAGACCAAGGCGGACATTTCGGTTCCGACCCTTGTTGTGACGCAATATGAATACGGCGGCTCTTCCGTTACCGCCGGCAAAGCCTTCCAGCTGACCGTTTCGTTCCGCAACACCAGCAAGACCACGGCGGCCGAAAACGTGTCCATGATCATCAACACGAGCGAAAACCTCAACCTGACCGCTTCCTCCAACACCTTCCATTTTGATTCGATCAAACCCAACGAAACCAAAAAGCAGAGCATCGAAATGATCGTGCCCGCCAACACCGCGCTGTCGAGCGCAAAGGCGAACCTTTCGTTCCGCTATGAATACACGGCCAACGGCGCACGCTCCTCCGGCACCGCGAACGAAAGCCTTTCCATGCCGGTCTATCTGCCGGACAGCTTTTCTCTCACCGAGCCGGGCGCCATCGTCGCCACGCAGGCAACGGAAGTGAATCTTTCCATCCCCTACGATAATCACGGCAAGGGCGCCGTCAACAACGTGGAGGCCAAGATCGAATTCGGCGGTCTGGGCGACGCCACCTGTGAGCAGCCCACCCGCACTTTGGGCAGGGTTGACGCGGGCCGAACCGGTTCCATCGACTTTACCTTCACCCCGAACGTGGTGGGCGAATTGAAGCTGAGCGTGACCGTGACGTATGAAGACGAAATGAACGAACCGAGAATCGTCACCATGCCGCTGGTTATGACGGTGGATGAACCGGAGCCGAACAACTATTCGCCCGGTGAGGACGGGCCTTATTCCGAGGGGAGACGCACGCTGTCCAAATCCGCCATCGGAGCGATCGTTATCGGCAGCGTGGCCATCATCGTTGTGATCGTTTCGGCGGCGATCACGCTGAAAAGACGCCGCGAATTCTACGAATGGCAGGCTGGCTTCAACTGGAATGACGACAACATGAGAGAATAAAAAACGCGCCGCAAAAAACGGCACGCATGGCAGATCCATCATTAAAAACACAAAAAACAGCGCTCAAAATGCGGAAATCTCCGCGTTTCGGGCGCTGTTTTAATGTGCGGCGGCTTGGCAGGGGGTATCGATGCGAAGCCGCAGCTGCTTGATAACTCAGCTCTGTTTCGCCGCGGCGGGCTGCCGTTCCTCCTCCCTCATGTGGGTCAGGGTTTCGGCCATGCGGGTGCGGCGTTCGTTGAGCTCGCGGTACATCCGGTCGCGCGTTTCTTTGTCGACGTTGTACCAGAACATGGGGATCATGCTCGACAGCACGATAAACGCGGGCAGGATGGTCGCCATGGCGAAGATCCATTTTTGCGCGCGCAGCGGCTGTTCGCGCCCCTCGGTGTAGGCGGTCTGATCATAGCCCACCCACTGCTTATAGCGGGGCTGCAAAATGTTGTTGATGCGCGCGGGAATTTTGCAGATGAACGCGCTGGCAATGGAAAGCGTCGCTTCGTTGCGGTAGCCGCATTTCCATTCGATATAGTCGTTGCACTCGTTGCCCATCTCCGCCGCGGAAATGGATTTGACGCCCCAGAAGGTGGCGTAGATGCATTCCCACACAGCGGTAACGGGGAACATCGGGATGCGCCCCTGGAAGAAGTATTTGCCGTCCTTTTTCGTTTTGAGGAAGCGGCCGTAGAACCAGAGCGGAATATAAAACGTTTTGGCAAACACCTGGCTGACCATGTAGAGCGACTTGGTGGAATACTTCGCGGCAAACGTATTGTATTTCGCAAAGCCGAAGGGCTGGAAGAAGAACGAGGGAATACCCGCGAACGTCTCGTAAGTGGTCATGTTCAGCACCTGACGGTAATAATCGTTGGTGGTCAGGCCGGTGCCGAACGAGCCAAGCGCGTTGGAGAGCATATACATCAGCACGGGCCGGTTGCTGAACACGATTTTCAGGCTTTCGAGCACCTTGGGCTTTTCGATGCGCTGATGGACGCGCTCCTTCGCCACAGAGGCGGCGTACCATGACAGGATCACGCCGGAAAGCAGCGCGCACGCGGGGCCGACGATCATCAGCTGGCGGCGGATCAGATAAGCCGTTCCCTTTTGGGCAACGGATTTGACCAGACCGTTTTTGATGCCGTCCAGCGAAAATTCAATGATCAGATCGGGAATGCGGGCGTACATGATCGCGAAATAATTGGAAACGGCCAGCAGCCTTCGCCGGTCGGACGGGTAGGGCGTAATGGTGGACATATAACCGCCGATGGCAACGTCGCGGAAATTCTGGAGCATTTCAAGAAGCATACTGAGCAGCGCGTAAACCAACAGCTTTGGCGGATAGTTGAAATCGTTGACGTGCTCCGGCGAAAACAGCGCGGGCAGCAGCCAGTAGAGCGTGGCCACCAGCGCGAGCGGAATACCGCCCAAAAAGATGTAGGGCACAAACTTGCCCCAGCGGGTGCGGGTCTTTTCCACCACGCTCGCCACCATGAAATCATCTACCACGTCCCAGATACCGGCGATGATATTATAGGTGGATTGGAACGACAGGCTCAGCTTGAGCACGCTGTCGTTGAACAAATCTTTATGCCCGTCGATGCTGAAGCCGCGGCTGCCGTCAAACAGCATGTAGGCCAGCGTTTGCTTTTTGTTGATTACGCGGCGGTCAACGTCGACCAGCTCTCTGAGCTTTGCGTTGACCTGCTCCAGCTCTTCAGCCGGGGTATAGGTTCTGTTTTCTTCCGACATCATTCACCCCTCCCCCTTATTTGCGGTGTGCGCGTTCTTCCAGGGCCTTCTGTTCGGCCAGGGCTGCCTCTTCGCGCACTTCTTCCTGCATTTTTTCGAGCGCTTTGACCATTTTTTTGCGAATTTCAAGGTCGCTCACGCCCTGTTCGACCATGGCGAAATATTCATCGCTCGGCAGTCCGCCGATAAGGCAGACCGTTTTGTTGAGCACGGGCAGCCCCTTGGCGGCAAGCACCTGATTATAGACGGTGATCACAAGGATCAACCCGATATAAACGAACATTCCCGCGCTGAGCGAACAGCCGCCCACGCCCAGACACACCGCCGCGCCGACGGCGCACAGCAGCAGGAACAAATCCAGAATCAGGTTGCGCTGCCGGCCGTGCCTGCCCAGCGACATGACCGTGCAGCCCATGCACACCAAAATCATCACCGCCGACACAAGCAGCAAAACGACGCCGAGCGCGAACGGATCGCCCCCGAACGCTTTTCCAAAATCGAGGCCGCCGATGAGCTTATAAAGGCCGATGGCGTTGACGCTGCCCTCAGCCGTTTTGAACAGCGGCAGAAACAGCGCCGCCAGCGGCAGCGCCGAGACCACGCTGCGCGAAATGGCCACGGGCGAACCTAAAAACGAGGATTTTGCGCGGTCGATCGACGGCTGGCTTTTGGCGTGGGCGATCTCCGCCGCTTCGGTTTCGGCCAGCAGGCGTTCGTTGGATTTGAAATAG
>CADBPL010000122.1 GCA_902796535.1 Oscillospiraceae bacterium | reverse complement strand
GATAACGATTACACCATCCCTCCGGCGCAAACGAAAAAGCGCGTGGTGGTGGTTGGCGGCGGCGTGGCCGGGGTGGAAGCCGCCCGCATCGCAGCAAGGCGCGGCCATGAAGTGGAACTGTTTGAACGTGATAAAGAGCTCGGCGGTCAGATGAACGTGGCCTGTGTGCCGCCCTTCAAGCAGCATCTGGGGCTGCTCAAGCCCTATCTGCACCGGCAGCTCATTCTCAGCGGCGTTCGCGTTCACCTCGGCCAGGAGATCACAAGGGAAGAGCTCCTTGCTATGAAGCCGGACGTGATCGTGTGTGCCACCGGCGTCAGACCCGCCCAACTGCCGATCCCCGGCGTGGAGCGCGCCATGCACGCCAAGCGCGTTTTACAGGGCGAAGCAACAGGCAAACGGGTGGTCGTGGTCGGCGGCGGTTCCGTGGGCTGTGAAACGGCCGAGCTGCTGGCGACGCAGGGCAAGCGGGTGACCGTAGTGGAAATGCAGGATGAGCTGGCCGCCAACACCGGCAAAACGGCGCAGACGATCCTGCTCGGCCACCTCAAAGCCCGCGGCGTGCGGCTGCTGACCGGCTGCCGCGTGGAAAGAATCGACCAAAGCGGCGTGACCTGTCAGCAAAAAAGCGGCAAATCGCTCACGCTTGCGGCGGATACCGTTGTGCTCGCGGTAAGCGACGTGCCGGACGATTCGCTCTATCGATCCTTGAAGGATGACGGGATCGAGCTTTATAACATCGGCGACGCCAACGACGGCGGGATCATCCCCAACGCAGTCTATGAAGGCTGCACCGTCGGCTGCCGCATCTGATTTTTTCAATAACAGGAGTCAGTGGGGCGACAATTCAGAAAGGAGGTGCGATTCGGGCATAAGAGTGAGGTTTTTCATCTCATTTTTGTGCGAATCCTGAATCGCATGGCGATAGCGTGACAATTCAGAAAGGAGGTGCGATTCGGACATAAGGGTGAGATATTCATCTCATTTTTGTGCGAATCCTGAATCGCATGGCGATAGCGTGTCAATTCAGAAAGGAGGTGCGATTCGGGCATAAGAGTGAGATTTTTCATCTCATTTTTGTGCGAATCCTGAATCGCATGGCGATTTTATGCTGCAGGCAAAACAAACCAATATGACGGAAGGCCCGTTTTTTCGGAAAATCCTTCTGTTCGCCATCCCCGTCACGCTCACGGGGCTGCTGCAGATCGTCTATAATACCGCGGATACCGCTGTGGTGGGTCGGTTCGCGGGCAAGACCGCGCTGGCGGCAGTTGGTTCCACCGGCTCCATGATCAGCCTGATTGTGAACCTGTTCACCGGATTGTCCATGGGCGCGGGCGTGCTCACGGCACGGATGCTGGGCGCCCAAAACAAAGAAGGCGTCCGGCGTTGTGTTCACACCGCCATGGGGCTGAGCCTGCTGTGCGGAGGCCTGATCTGCGGGCTGGGCGTGGCGTTTTCGCCGACGCTGCTGCGCTGGATGCAGGCGCCTGCCGACACCATTGGGCTTTCCGCCCTTTATGTGCGCATCTATTTCTTCGGCGCGCCCGGCTCCATGGTGTTCAATTTCGGCGCCGCCATCATCCGCGCCACCGGCGACACCCGGCGGCCGCTGCGCTATTTGGCTGCCTCGGGGCTGGTGAATATTCTGTTGAATCTGTTCACCATCCTCGTGCTGCACTGGGGCGTGGCGGGGGTGGCTGTGGCAACGATCTGCGCCCAGTATCTCACCGCGTTCCTTGCGGTGCGGCGGCTGATGACGACTGACGGCGACGTGCGCCTGACGCTGCGCAACGTTCGCTTCTTTCGGCGGGAGCTGGCCGAAATTCTGCGCATCGGCGTTCCGGCCGGGCTGCAAAACGCGCTGTTTTCCATTTCCAACGTGATCATTCAGTCCAACGTCAATTCCTTCGGCTCCGACGCCATGGCGGGCATTTCGGCGGGTTCCAATTATGACGCCTACATTTTTACCGCCACGAACGGGTTTACGCAGGCGGGCATGAATTTCATCTCGCAGAATGTGGGAGCAAAAAAGAAAGAAAATATCCGAAAAATCTGGCTGATTTCGCTCGGCAGCGCTTCGGCCGCGGCTGTTGCGCTGGCGGCGCTCGGGTTTACGCTGCGCTTTTCGATCGTCGGCCTGTTCACGTCGGATGCGGCGGTCAGAGCCATCGGCGCAGAGCGTATGGCGCTGATCATGCCGTTTTATGCGTTCTGTTCGCTGCTGGACGTTACCGCCGGCGCCGTGCGGGGGCTGGGCAGATCGTTTCAGATCATGCTCGTCTCGCTTTTCGGCGCGTGCGGCATCCGCCTGCTCTGGGTGTTTTGTTTTCTGCCACTGCGCCGGACGCTGGCGTTTCTCTACCTTTCCTATCCGCTCTCCTGGGGGATCACGTTTGCCGTGGCCGTCGGGCTGTTCCTGTGGCTGACCGCGCCGCGCAGGATCCATGCGATCCTGCGGGAATCCGGCGGTTGAAAACCGGCGGCGGATCGGGTATAATGAGTGTCGTGATCCTTCTGCCAAACCGTAAAAGAAAAGGAGACCGGTATGAGCAATTATCAGGTAAAAACATTTGACGAAGCGCTTGCCGTGATGCGTCAGGCCGGTGTGGAGCCGATCGAATCGCAGCAAAGCAACCACCCGGCGCTGGCAGGGGAGCTTGCCGACGCGCTGACTGCGCAAATGACGCTTGGCGAAAAGGTGCATATGCTCGGCGGCCATTGGGATTTGCGCAGCGGGCTGCTCCACCTGCGCTTTTACAATTATGAGGCGATCGCGGGCGGCGGCTGCAAACGGCTGGGTATTCCGCCCATCCTCTTTTCCGACGGCCCGCGCGGCGTGGTGATGAAAAGCTCCACCTGTTTCCCGACCTCCAACACGCGGGCGGCCTCGTTTGACACGGAGCTGGAAAGACAAATCGGCGAAGCCATCGCCAAGGAATGTATCGCGCAGGGGGCGAACTATTTTGCGGGCGTGTGCATCAACCTGCTGCGCCATCCGGCGTGGGGCCGGGCGCAGGAGAGCTACGGCGAGGATCCGTTCCTCACCGGCTGCTGCGGCGCCGCGCTGACGCGGGGCGTGCAGAAATACGGCGTGATCGCCTGCCCGAAGCATTTTTATATGAATTCCATCGAAAACCTGCGCTTTTCCGTTTCGGCGAACGCCGATGAGGAAACGATGCGCGACGTTTATCTGCCGCATTTTGAGCGCTGCTTTGACGCGGGCGCAGGCTCGGTGATGACCGCTTACAACAAGGTCAACGGCGTCTACTGCGCCGAGAGCCGCGCGGTTTTTGATCACCTGAAGGCGCTCGGCTTTGCAGGCTTTTCCATTTCCGATTTTATGTGGGGCGTCCACGACGGCGCCGAAAGCCTGCGCGCCGGGCTGGATATTGAAATGCCGTTCACGCTCAAACGCGGCGTTCGGCTCGCTTTCGCCGTCAAACGGGGAAAAGTGTCCGAAGCCCTGCTGGATCGCAGCTGCAAAGCCATTATCGCCACGCTGCTCCGGTTCCAGAATCTCTATCGTGCGCAGCGGTTTGACCGCAGCGTGGTTTGCAGCCCGCCGCACACCGCTCTGGCGCGCAGAGCGCTGGAGGAGGGCGCGGTTCTGCTCAAGAACAGCGGCTGCCTGCCGATTCGCGATCCGCACACGAAAATCGCGCTGGTCGGCCGCTTTGCCCATGCAAAGGTGATCGGCGACCACGGCTCCTCAAGCGTCCATCCGCCTTATGTCGTCACCCCGTTCGACGGGCTGAGAACGGTTTACCGGCATGTTGCGCTGGCCGGCAGCAACGACGTTGCCGCCTGCTGCCGGGCGGCGGCCGGGGCGGACCGCGTGATCGCGGTGCTGGGCAATGATTATGCGGATGAGGGCGAGTTCGTGGTCAAAACGCGCTCCGGCATGGTCAAGGGCGGCGACAGGCGGTCGCTGCGCCTTCACGAGGATGAGGTGCGCCTGATCCGCGCGCTCAAGCAAACCGGAAAGCCGCTGACGGTCGTGCTCTATTCCGGCTCCGCTTTGCTGATCGACGAGTGGGCGCAGGACGCCGACGCCATATTATATGCCGGCTATCCGGGCATGGAGGGCGGCAGCGCTTTGGCGAACCTGATCTCGGGCCGGGTGAACCCTTCCGGCAAGCTGCCCTTTACTGTTGCCAAAAAAGAAACCGACTATCCCTTCTTCCCCGATTCCGGCGAAGAGGATCAGTCGGTTGCGTATGCGTATGATCACGGCTACACGCTGTTTGACAAAGAGCGGCTCGAGCCGGCCTATCCGTTCGGCTTCGGCCTTTCCTACACGAGCTTTGCTTATGCCGGGTGCGCCGCGCGCGACGCGGGCGAAGCCGTGGTCGCCTCCTGCACGGTCAAAAACACCGGCGGCTCCGCCGGCACGGAGACGGTGCTGGTTTTTGTCGTCTCCGGCATGGCGGGCAAACCGAAAAAGCTGCTCAAGGGGTTCCGGCGCGTTTTCCTTGAACCGGGAGAAGAAAAAACGGTCGAGATCGTGATTCCGAAGCGCGAGCTGCGGCTCTATGAAAAAGAAAGCGGCGCCATGGTCGTTCCCGAGCGCCTTTCGGTTTATATCGGGAAGGACGCCGCACAGGCCGATTCCTGCTGCGTGGCGCCTGAAACGTAAAATGCGAGCGAAAACGTCGCTGCTGCACTGCAAATAATGAAAAAACAATAAAAGGAATGTTCGTTATGATCACAAACAGCAACATTGTTCTCACGGGCGCCTCCAGCGGCATCGGCCTTGAGGTGCTCAGGCTCCTTGAACAGGGGGCGGGCAACCGCATCCTTGCCGTGTCAAGGCGGGCGGGCGAAAAGCTGAAAGCCGTCGGCGCCAACGTCACGGTTTTTGATTGCGATATTTCTTCCGCGCAGGGCGTTGACGCGGTGTTCGACAAGGCCGATGAAGTGTTCGGCGGCCAAAAAATCGACATTTTTTATGCCAACGCCGGGTTCCCGTATTACGAAGAATACAATTACGCCGACTGGCAGCGTGTGGAAGCCATGTTCAACACCAACACGCTTTCCCCCATTTACACCTATTCCAAATATCTTGCGCATCTCAACGGCAGAAGCGGCAAGCTCTGCTACACCGTCAGCGCCATCGGCCAGATGGCCATGCCCGGCTACGCGATCTATTCCGCCACCAAGTTTGCGCTCCACGGGTTTCAGCAGGCCATCCGGCTGGAAAAGCCGAAAAATCTGCAATTGACCTGCCTGTATCCCGTGGCGACCGACACCAACTTTTTCAGGGTTGCCAACGAGGCGCCGTTTGAAAAGCCGTTCCCTGTTCAAAAGCCGGACGTTGTCGCACGAAAAATGGTCAAAGGGATCGAAACGGGCAAAAAAGCCGTTTCGCCCTGCGCGCTGTTCGCGCTTTCCAAAGTTCTTATGGGCGTCTGCCCGCCGGTAAGAACGGTTTACTGGCAGCTTGAAAAGAACAAGCTGGAACGCTTTAAGAAGGGGATTGGCAAAAAATGAGCTATGATATGTTGTTTTCACCGATGAAGATCGGCAAACTGGAAATCAAAAACCGCATTGTGATGACGGCGGCGGAATTCAGCCTCGGCCAGACCAACGGCCAGCCCACGCAAAAGATGATCGACTATTATGTGGAGCGGGCGAAGGGCGGCGTCGGCCTGATCACGCCGGGTATCTGCCGCGTGAACGACACGGGCGCGGCCTCGACCTTTACGCAGCTTTCCATGTCGCGGGATGAAAACATCGAACCGATGCGCAGAATGGCCGATGAGATCCACGCCGCCGGCGCAAGGCTGTGCATTCAGCTCCACCATCCCGGCCGCCAGGGCTACGCCAGCTCCATCAACACCCTGCCGCTCATTATCCCCATTGCCGAACGCTTCCCGGCGTTCCCGTCCGCCCTTTTCAAGGCGACGCCGCTGCTGCTGGGGCTTGAGCAGAAAAAGGTCTGCATGTCGCTGCAGGCGCCGTCAAAATGCGAATTGAGCGCCCATGGGGCAACGCGCATTCACGCCATGAGCCAAAAAGAGATCAAATCACTGCAAAAGGATTTTATTGACGCCGCCGCGCGCTGCCAAAAAGCGGGCGTTGACGCAGTCGAGCTCCACGCCACCCACGGCTATCTGCTGCAGCAGTTCCTCAGCCCGAACACGAACAGACGCACCGACGAATACGGCGGTTCGTTTGAAAACCGGCTGCGGTTTATCCGTGAGATCATTTTGGGGATCAAGGCGGCGTGCGGCCGCGATTACCCCCTGATCGTTCGGCTGACGGCGGATGAAATGTATGACAGGATCGGCAAACCCGGCAAGGGCTACGATCTGGAGGAGGGCAAAAGAATCGCCGCGGCGCTGGAAAAGCTCGGCATTGACGCCATCAACGTTTCGTCGGCCTGCTATGATACATATAACTATTGGCTGGAGCCGACGTCGTTTGAACCCGGCTGGCGGGCGTATCTTGCCAAAGCGATCAGGAGCGTGGTCAGTATCCCCGTCATCGCGGCGAGCTTTATCCGTTCCCCCGCTCTGGCGGAGCAGCTGCTGGAGGAAGGCTGCCAGGATTTCATCGGTTCCGCGCGGACGTTTATCTGCGACCCTTACTGGGCGAAAAAAGCGCAGGAGGGTAAGCCCGAAACGATCCGCCGCTGCATCGGCTGCCTGCACTGCATCAAGTCGTTCATCGCCAACGCGTCCGTCGGCGGCGTGGGCGAATGCGCGCTGAACCCTACGGTGGGCATGGAGCGCGCCTGGAACGAGCTGAAGCCCGACGGACAGGAAAAGCCTGCGGTCGTCGTCGGCGCCGGCCCGGCCGGTCTGACGGCAGCGGTCGCGCTGGCCAGACGCGGTTTCAGGGTGACGGTGCTCGAAAAAGAAAACGAGCCGGGCGGCCAGGTGAATACGGCGGCCGCCGGCCCTCATAAAGAGAAGCTCCGCTGGGCAATTGACGATTTGCTCACGCAGGCGGCAGCGCTTGGCGTGGCAGTGAAAACCGGCGTTGAGGCAACGGCGGAAGCCGTGAAAGCCTATGCCCCCGCCGCCGTCATCCTCGCCACGGGCGGCGAGCCGCTGCGCCCCGCCTCGATCCCCGGGATCGACAGTGAAAGCGTGCTCACGGCGCCGCAGGTGCTGCGCGGCGAGGTCGAACCGAAAAACGGCAGGGTGCTCGTGGTCGGCAGCGGCTTAACGGGGCTGGAAACCGTCGAAAAGCTCAACGAGCTGGGCAACAGGGTCACAGTCGTTGAAATGGCGGAGCAGATCGCCCCCGGCGCATGGTTCCAGTTTGTGGATGATTCGCTGGCCCGCATCCGGCCGTTCGGCACGGAATTTCTGCTTGGCACCAGGCTCGAGCGGATCGACGGCAGAAGTGTGACCATATCTGCCGACGGCGGCAGACGCAAAAGAATCCTTCACTTTGACTGTATCGTGCTCGCCATGGGCGTCAGACCAAACCGCGCGCTGGCCGGTGCGCTGGAAGAACAGGGCATTGCCACGGTAACGGTCGGCGACGCGGTCGCAGGCGGCACGATCGGCGCGGCCGTTCATTCGGCGTTCGACGCCGCCATGTGCGTGCGGGCCTGATCAAGCCAGCCTTTTTATCAGGGAAAACAGGAAGCGGATGAGGTTGAGAAAAGACGGAAAGCTTTTCAGCCTTGCCCGCGCGTCGGGCGCGCCGGTGACGGGGGTCACCGTGTCGGCGTCGTCGTTTGCTTCGAGAAACTGCGGGAACTTTTCAAAGGCCGTCACGCTCACCTCGTCTTTTGTCATGACAAGGTCAAACAATTCGTCAATGCCGGCGTTTCCGTTGCAGTGGAGCCAGTCGCGCACAAACCAGGTGCACGCCGGCAGCGCGCAGGTCGACGCGTCGATCATGAGATCGGGCGAAAGATATTGCCGGTCTGTCAGGGCGCTGAGGTAAGAATCGTCCAGCGGCTCTTTCACGTTGCCGCAGGTTGCGCCGAGGGAAGCGTATTTGGTGTCGACCGTCCCGTCGGAGGTCGAGCGCCAAAGGGTGACAAGGGGCGTGCGCTGCACGTTGTAGCCGCAGATGAGGCAGACCCTGACGCCGTCGTTTCTGGCTGAAGTGAGATTGGCCTTGATGTTTGCCATCGCGCGGCGGTAGGCAAAGATTTTGTCGTGCAGCCCGCCTTGCGCGGGAACCTTCATAAACCGGACGGCGTCGTCAAAATAAGCCTCGGGCACGAACGCCCAGATGCCGGGGAAGGTGCCGAAGATCGGGATCAGCGCCTGATCAAACACCTGAGCGCCGACGTCTTTGATCAGCTTTTCCCCGAGCGCGCAGAGCCCGTCGATCAGGCCGACGCCCCTGAGGCACTCGAGCAGCGCGTAGAGCGACCCTTCGATGAGATCATCGGCAAAGCCCGTTTCCAGATAGGGGATCGCGTCCTCACCGTAGCGGGTGAGCGCCGTGGCGTTGAGTTCGATCCTGCCGCAAAAGGCTTCGCCCGCAACGGCTGTGCCCAGCAGCGGGCAGCAGCGGCAGATGATCACGTCGACGCCGTCATGGCCGTATTTGTCAAGGTAGGCGGAAAGCACCACGCCGCCCATGCTCGAGCATTTCAGCTTCACGCTGTCATGGCCGGTCAGCGCCTTGACCTGCGCGATGAAGTCATGCAGCCGGTCCGCGTGCTCATAGGGGTCGAGCCGGAAATCATAGTCAAAATAATAATCACTGTCCGGGCCGTGCCTGCTGCCCTGCGGCACGTTCAGCTCGGGCGTTGTGACGTTTTCTTTTGATCTGCCCTCGCTGTCAAGCGCCAGATCGCCGAAGCTGGCGTGGACGAACGCCGTCAGCGCGTCCCCGAGCTGGTCTGTGTTTCGGGTCAGCAGCGCTTTGCCGATGGCCGGCAGCACGGCTTTGAGGTTGTTGATCAGAAACTTTGTGTCGATCTTCCATAACGTCTGTTCCTCTTCGGTGCCCGCGTCCCGCACGATCGGCGAACAGCCGAGCGGCCCGACGTAGATGATCGGGGAAAACCCGCAGGAACAGCCGCCGTCGGCCCAAGCGGGAATAACGGCGCCGCAGAGCAGCACCGCGCACAGCAAAAGAGAAATCACCTTTTTCATAGTCCCGTCTCCTTATTTTACCATTTTTTACAATTATATCTTACCCTGCCTGAAATAGCAACACAAAACGATGTTCGTTTTTCTCGACGCAACAGCTTCGCGCCGATCGGGTTCGCCTTTTCGCGCGGGCTTTATGAAGCGGCGCCGAAAAAACAGGAGAGTTTAAGCAAATATTATTTTCAATGGGTATGGCAATTGTTCCTGTTTTTTGTTATAATGAGTTTGCATAACAGTTCTGCGCTGCTGTTTTCAGCAAGGATCCCACCCCCGGTTCCGGGCGGAAACGCCTCAAGCGTGAATTTTCAGAATAGTAGGAGTGATTCGCATGAAACGAATGAAACATTATTTCTGCATCCTTCTGGCTGCGATCTTTCTGTTCCCCGGCACGGCAGTCATCTGTTCTGCCGCGGCGCTGGCGCCCGATGCGCAGGCGGAACAGGCAGAGCCTGTTCAGTTCAGCACGGATTTTTTTGAAGTCGGGCAGGAAACCGAGGTGCTCGTAACCGGTCACGCCGCAGAAGGACTGACCTATCAATGGTATGTCGGCGGCAGGCGGGTGCTTCACGAAGAGGCCTCCTATACGCCGGCTGCGTGCGAGCTGGAATCCTTTATCAAAGTCGAGGTCTACGACGGCGAAGAAAAGCTCGGCGAGGCGCAGCGCTACTTCAGCCGTCTGCCGGTTTGCTATCTTGAAACCGGGAACACGACGATCCCGAAGGATACTTACATTGATGCGCAGATGAAGCTGCAGGGGAATCAGCAGTACAGCAAGGCCGGTCAGCTTTATGACGGAAAAATCCAGATCAAGGGCCGGGGAAATACAACGTGGGGCGCGCCGAAAAAGCCGTACAAGATCAAGCTCAACGCCAAGACCGATCTGTTCGGCATGGGCAAAAACAAGCATTGGGTGCTTCTGGCCAATTATTATGACCCGTCGTCGCTGCGCAATAAGTTAGCGCTTGATATGTCCGGCGCGATGGGGCTGAATTATCAGCAGTCCGTCTGGGTCAACGTGATTCTGGACGGCGCGTGTCAGGGCGTTTATCAGCTGTGCGAGCATGTGCGGGTCGGTTCCACGCGCACGGATATTTTTGACTGGGAAGGCGCTGCGGAGGATGCCGCCGGCGAAATTGCCAAGAAAAATGGTCTGAGCAAAGAGGAAAAGAGCAAACTGGAGGATCAGATGGTCGAAAACCTTTCCTGGGTCACGTCGGACGTTGTGACGCTGGGCGGGAAGACCTATACGGTTTCCGAGTATTATACCGTTCCGTCTGCTGACGGCGGTTACATCTATGAGGTGGATTCTCATTACGATGAGATCAGCAAATTCAAAACGACACAGGGCCTTCCCGTCAATATCAACGCGCCGGAGTATCTGAAAACGAACAGCGAAATGTTCACCGCCGCGCAGGAGTATTTCCAGGCGTTGGAGGACGCCGTTTACGCGGACGATTTCTGCACCGTTTATCAGGGGAAAACCGTGCGGTACACCGATCTTATTGACCTTGATTCCTTTGTCATCGGCTGGCTGGTCAACGATATTTTCTCCAATATCGATTACGGGCGCAAGAGTACGTTTTATTACAGAGACGTCGGCGGCAAGCTGTTTTACGGCCCGGTCTGGGACATGGATTGTTCGGTGGACGCCCCGCTTGCAAGCGCGCAATACTATGTGTTCCGCACCATCAAGGACGCCGGGCGCCGTTTCATGTTTGAAATGACGCGCGATCCGGTTTTTGTTGAGCGGGCGCGCACGCTGTATTGGGAAGTCCGATACGGTTATCTGGAGGATATGCTCAGGGAGGGCGGCCTGATCGACAGCTGCAGCGCCTACCTGAAAGAGGCGCTGAAAAACAACGACCGGCTCTGGAACAACGCGTTTACCGCGGATGAGGATACGCTCGAAACCAAAAACTGGCTCAAGCTCAGAACCATCTGGCTTGACAAACAGTTTGCAACGAACGATTCGCTCTACAAAGCGCTGCACGCGGCGAATTATGAGGCGGGTATGTTTGCGCAGGCGCAGAGCGATCCCGTTTCGCTGAGCATTACGCAGCTGCCGACCAAGCTGCGCTATGCGTGCGGCGAAGCGCCGGATCTGACGGGGCTGACGCTGACGGTCACGCTGCGTTCCGGTGAAACACAGACCGTCGCGCCGGACAGCTTCTATGTCAGCATGGTAAAAAAGGGCACGGCGGAAAACGTGTTTGAAGGGATCGCCCCGACGCAGGGCGAAAAAACAGTGACGCTTTGCTATCAGAACCTGCGCGCGTCTTTTGGAATCGAGGTTTATTCCGACACGGTCGCGACCGCGACGGCGCTCATTGACGCGATCCCGGAAACCGTCACCGCAGCCGATTACGGCGCCATTTCCGAAGCGCGAAAGTATTTGGACGCGCTGCCTCTGACGGAAACGGTGCAGGTGGAAAACCTTTGGAAGCTGACCGCGGCGGAATCGGCTTTTGACGCGATCATCGAAACGAACCGTCAGAACGGCAATTACGTGCTGAACGCTTATATCGACGGCATATTCTGCTACGGCGGGAGCAATGTGCTCGTGGTCGACGTGATCCATCACCCGGCGCTTCGCGCCGTCGTGCTCATCAACCCAAGCGGCGGCACGTCAACGTATTCAGCCTCGTCAGAGGGCGTTTGGGTTGTCAGCGACGGCAAAGTGCAGACCTGGACGATTTTCTGCGTGCCGCGCGGAGCCTATAACAACATCATGGCAAAAGGCGCCTCCACCAACACGCTGCGGCTGGAGCTGGAAGCTTATGAAAACGAATCGACGCTGGTCAAAAGCACGGCCGTTCCCGCGGTCGTGACCCCTGAGATCGAGGACGGGCTTTACCAATACCCCGCGTTTGCCGAAATGACGGCCGCGACGTCTGCCGCGGTGACGGCTGTTCAGGCGCAATGCGGCGATACCGTTGTGGAGGGTACGCTCACGGCTTCTTCCGCCGGGGAAAAATGCTGGGCGTTTTCGATCCCGCTGACGTTGTGCGGCGACAACAGGATCTCCCTGCGCTATACCCGGAACGGTCAGAGCTTTTTGTACAGCAAATCGGAATCCTGTTATCTGCGTCCGCAGATCGAGGTGCCGGAACGGACGCCGGTTCTGGTCGGCGTTCGCATCGCAGTGCTGCCGGAAAAAACCGCTTACCATTACAAAAACACGGTGAATCCGCGCGGTCTGGTGCTGGAGGAGCTGTATGACGACGGCTCAACGCGCCGTGTCACGCAGGGCTATACGGTGGCGCCGCAAAAGCTCACCAAAACAGGGACGCAGACGGTCACGGTCACCTATCAGGCGTTTGAAGTCACTTACAACGTGACGGTCACCTATTCGTTCCTGCAGCAGCTCATCCGGATCTTCCTGCTCGGCTTCCTGTGGTATTAAGACGAATAGAAACAAAAAACAAGGCAATACCGCTCCGCGAAGGATCGGTATTGCCTTAAAGCAACACCGCACCATTCGCACACTTGAATGATGCGGTGTTGCTTTTTCTTGTGAAACGGTTACACGATATACTGTTCCACTGCGCTGATCTGCGCGTCGCTGAGCCCGCCGCGGCGCAGGTAGTTTTCCGCGCCCGCCTTCAGCGGCAGGCTGTCAAGCGGCGTGCCCTCCGGCGCGTCACACAGGCAGTAGAGAAAATCACGGACGTTGCCGAGGATCGCCTCGTATTTTTCGGGCTTGCTTTCCGGGGTGATCCCGTAATAATTCGCATAAGTGATCATGTAATCATCAACGATCTCCTGCGCGGTGGCGTCGGCCAGCGCCAGCAGCAGCGCGCAGGCAAAGCCGGTTCGGTCCTTGCCCTCCACACAGTGGATGAGCACGGGCGCGTCGTGCTCCGTCATGGCCAAAAAGGCCTCGGAGAGCGTTTTGGCAAACGCGTCGGCGCGATAGTTGGCGTTCAGACCCAGCAGCTGCACGTTGCCGGCCTGAACCAGCCCGTCATAATACGCCGACTGAAAGCCCGGCTGTGCGGTGAGCTCCCGATAAGAGCTTTCACTGTCGGAAAGATTGATGACGAAGCGGATGCCGGCCTGTTCGGCAAGCCGGTTCGCGCACGCCGCGCGGTTGAGCCTGTCGTCGCAGGGGGACGCGCTGCGGAAAAACGATTCCGCCTTCAGCTTGCCGCCCTTGACTGCGCGGAAATTCGCAAAGGTCACGTCCGAATCAAAGTCCTTCCGTTCGTTGGAATAGCTCAGCGTGTAAAGCTCCTCGATGGCGAGATATTTGCCTTTTTCGTTGAGCGTGACCGTGACTTTGGATGCGTCCGTCATGCCGAACTCGTCCCAGGTGGATTGGCCGTAATTACGGGCGATCACCACGTGCGGATAACTCGGGTAGCCGCAGGCAAGCAGCGCCCCGACCGGCGTGTAGTAGCCGGAATAATAGGGCACGTCTTCCAGCGTCTGGCCGTTGTCAAAGCGGATGTTCAGGCTGTCGCCGAACGCAAAGCCGCGGGCGTTGAACTCCTCAATGGTCATGCCGTCGATATAAATGTTTTCAAATTCCGTTTCTTTTACGACGCCGGTCTCAACGGTTGCGCCCGGCGCGGACGCCGTTTGAGCGGCCGCAGTCTGCGAAGGCGCCGCCTTTTCGGCCGTATCCGCCGGCTTTTTTGCGCATCCCGCAAGGCTCAGCGCCAGCATCAGAGCGGCCAGCAGCAGGGCAGGGGTTCTTTTTTTGTGTCGAATCATCCTTTCTTTATACTGATTTTTCAGGTCGTGATCAGGAACAGGCAGGCGTTCAGGCAGACCCAGCCGATCGCCGCCGGAACAATTTGGCCGGCGGTTGCCTTTTGCTTGACAAACCGGCAGATCAGCAGCCCGCTCAAATGCAGCACGCACAGCGCGGTGATGAGCATGGTCATGATCCCGGTCGGCCAGTCGGGCAGCACGAGCACGGGCAGCACGGCGGCAAAGCGATAGGTGAGGAAGCTGAGAAAATAGACGCCGGTCACCAGATAGATGGCCAGAAAAGCGGCCGTGCTGAGGAAGGAACGCGAAACCGGTTTGGGGGTTTGGCTCTGCTTGAGCAGCACGAACGTTGTCAAAAAGGTCAGAACCAGCAGGCCGGGGGTCAGGATGCTCAGCGGCAGGATCCCGTTTTTGGGCAGATAGGGCAGGCTGGCAATGGCGTGCTGCCAGAAGTGGACAGCGATGCAGGAAAAGATCAGCAGCGCGGGGAACAGCAGCTTTTTGACGGTTTTCATTTCGCTTCCTCCTTTCCGCGCAGGGCGGCGGCATTCACACGCAGCCACACTGCGGGGTTGTTGCTGCGCGCCACGCGTGTGAGCGGCGCCGCGTCGGTGTAGGTGTTGCCGAACAGCTTCACGTTGACGCAGTCGGTCAGGTAATAGGAGCGGCCCTGCCCCACATCATGCCGGAACGCGCTGCCCAGCGTGATTTTGTTGTTGGCAAAAGTATAGTTGTTGACGTTGTTGACCACCATGAGGTTGCCGCAAAGGCCGGTGAACTCGTTGTTTTCAATGCGGATGTTGGTGAAGGCGTTGGAATGGTTGCTCTTGTCCAGCAGGTGGGTGCCGACCTCGATGACCTCGGTGCCGATGACGGAGCATTCGATGAATTTGTTGTTGCGAACGACAATGTTGTCCGCGCCCGTTCCCTCGTGCCACACGCCGTTGATATCCATAATGATCTTGATGGCGTTGTGGGTCATTTTGCTGAACGTGTTGTTTTCCACCAGCCCGTCCGAGGTTTGCAGCAGCAGGCTTCTGGCGCGGTGTTCGTGAAAATAGTTGTTGCGAATGACGTAGTTGCCGCCCGTGTTGTCGCGGTTGAACAGGAAGCAGCCCTTTTTGACGCTCTTGGGCAGATCTTCGGTGAAGATGACCTGCCGCTGTCCGTTGTCCAGCCTTTCACAGCTTTTCACCACGGCGGTGAGATCCATCAGATCAAAGCGTTTGTTTCGGAATACCACGGTGTCGCCGGCGTCCACGTTCATGGAGCCGTCCGCCTCAAAGGTGAGGGTTCTGCTGTTATCCACGCTGTTGACAAGCCCGATGCCGCTGTTGATGTTCACGTCGTCGTCGCCCTGACGGCTGAAATCACAGTTTTCGATCAGGAAGCAGCCGTCAGAATCGTTGATGTGAACGGCGTCGGCGTCCAGCGAGATGCAGCGCGTGTCAGCGTGTTCCGGGTCGGGGCCGATGAAGATGTTCTTCAAGGCAAAATGCGAGGTCTTTTCGCCGACGATAATGCCCATCCCGGTGCCGCCGTAGAGCTTCAGCCCGTCCAGCGTAATGTCGCGGCACTGTTCATAAATGTCGATGAGCGACCCGCCGTAGGCCGTGCTGCGCAGGATGAACGAGTTCCCCGCAAAATGCGACCACGAGCCGTTGTGAACCACGCGCAGGGTTTTGTCGCCGACCTTGCTCACCTGCTTGACCACGTCGGGGTTCTGCCCGTCGTAGCTTTCGATATAGCGCCCCTTTGCGCCGTAGGTGCGGGTCTCATATTCGGCCTGACTGACTGCATACAGCATTTCTTCCCGGGCAAAAGCGGGGTCGTCAAACACAAAGTCGAGCGTGTTCTTTTCGCCTTTTACGGCTTCGGCGCGGGCGATGGTGCCCAGGGGCAGCTTGTCCCAATCCCAGTCGAACGTCAGGCCGCGTACTTCCACGCATTCGCAGTGTCGAAGCGTGAACAGACTGCCTCGGGTGTCATACAGGATTTTGGCGCCGTTGCCGTCGATGCAGGCGTCTTTGATGTTTTGCAGCAGCAGCTTTTCCGACACGTAGTAAACGCCCTTGCCAAAAAGCAGGTGCGTGCCGGGGTGATCGCTGCAGTAAGCAAACGCGCTGTTGAGCGCATCGGTGTTGTCTTTGTTGCCGGGGTCGGCGCCGAATTGAGAAACAGGCACGGTCTGCAGCGCCTGCCTGCGCGGCGATTGAATGTAGAATCTGCTGCCGCCAACGCCGTCCACCGCCAGGGCAACGCGCAGCTTGTTTGCCGCCGGAGCAGGCTCGATGAGCACCTCGCGTTTGGCCGGCAGCGGCGCCGGCTTGATCGCCAGATACACAACGGGGCTTGCGATCAGCGCGATGCAACAAAGCAGGGTCAAGATCTGTTTTAAAAGTTTCATTTCAAGTTCCTTTCCGTCTTCCTGATTTGCTTCGGTTTTTTCTTTTTATCCTATCAAACGTCATTTGTTTTGTCAATCCGTAAACGGCAGAAAACTTTCTGTTGACTTTACGGTGCAGGTGGATTATAATGCATAAAAAAGCTGTGTTCGCGCAGTTCATATGGTAAAAACGGGGAGCTTGTGTGACAGGCTGAGAACAGGATCATATTCTGGACCCTTGAACCTGATTTGGATAATGCCAACGTAGGGATATTATTGCTTGATGAGTCAGCAGTTAAGCGGGTATATCGCAAGTCGGTATATCTGCTTATTCTTTTAAAACCAAATTTTTCAATAACAAGGAGGAAACAACGATGTTGGGAGATTGTCTGGAGAATGTTCGCAGCAAGGCGCCGTTGGTGCATAATATTACGAATTATGTGACGGTGAACGACGTGGCAAATGTGCTGCTGGCTTGCGGGGGGAGCCCCATTATGTCAGACGAGCCGGAGGATGTGGAGGACATTACGGCCGTTTGCGGGGGGCTGAATATCAATATCGGAACCCTGAATCAAAGCAGTATCAAAGGAATGTTCCTGGCCGGCAGGAAGGCAAACGAATTGAATCATGCGGTGCTGCTTGACCCTGTTGGAGCAGGCGCTTCGGCGCTTCGTACCGACACGGCGGTCAAGCTGATGGAAGAAATTCGGTTTACGGCGATAAGAGGGAATATATCCGAGATCAAAACATTGGCTTTGGGCAGCGGAACGACCAAGGGTGTGGATGCGGACCTTGCAGACGCTGTAACAGAACAAACCCTTGACGCCGCGATCGCGTTTATCAAAGGCTTTGCCCGGAAAACCGGCGCCATCGTGGCGGTCACCGGCGCGATCGATCTGGTCAGTGACGGTGAAAAATGCTATGTGATCAGAAACGGACGCCCGGAAATGGGGCGGATCACGGGAACGGGCTGTCAGCTTTCCGGCATGATGACGGCGTTTCTGACTGCCAACCCCGATCACCTTTTGGAGGGCGCGGCGGCTGCGGTGTGCGCCATGGGGCTGGCCGGCGAGATCGGCTGGAACAATATGAAACCGGAGGACGGAAATTCCACCTATCGCAATCGGATCATCGACGCGATTTACCACATGGACAAGGCTGCGCTGGATCAGGGGGCAAGGTATGAAGTGCGATAAGAAGAATCTTCTTTTGTATGCGGTGACCGACAGGCACTGGCTAAACGGAAGAACGCTGCGCGAGGTCGTCAAAGAGAGCCTGGACGGCGGAGCGACCTTTGTTCAGCTCAGAGAAAAAACGCTGGATGACGAAACCTTTCTGCAGGAGGCGAAAGAGCTTCAGCAGCTGTGCCGGGAATACGGCGTTCCGTTTGTAATCAACGATAATGTGGACATTGCGATCAAAATGAATGCGGACGGCGTACACGTCGGGCAAAGCGACAGGGAGGCGGGCGACGTTCGCGCCAAACTGGGGCCGGATAAAATAATCGGCGTATCCGCCGGCACTGTTGAAGAAGCGATCCTCGCAGAAAAACGGGGGGCGGATTATCTGGGCGTGGGCGCGGTGTTTCCCACCGGTTCAAAAGATGACGCCGTAGACGTTCCCTTTGACACGCTGAAAGCGATCTGTGAGGCCGTTTCGATACCGGTGGTCGCGATCGGCGGAATAAGCTGCGAAAACGTGAAGGAGCTGGCGGGCAGCGGCATCTGCGGCGTTGCGGTGATCAGCGCGATCTTCGCCCGGAAAGATATCAAAAAGGCGGCGCAGGAGCTGAAAACAGCGGTTGCGCAAACGGTAGAGCCGACATGATAAAAGGAATTATTTTTGACATAGACGGCGTTTTGCTGGATTCCATGATGATCTGGAAGGATCTTGGCGCGAGATACCTGCAAAGCCGGGGCGTCGAACCCGAAGAAGGGCTGGGAGATATCCTGTTTTCCATGAGCATGGAGCAGGGCGCGGACTATTTAAAAGAGCACTACGGGCTTGAAGAAAGTCAAGGCGAAGTCCTTGCAGGAATCAGCGGGATGCTGGAACGCTTTTATTATGACGAGGTCGGGCTTAAGCCCGGTGTGAAAGAGCTTTTGAAAGAGCTGAAGGCGAAGGGCATCAGAATGACTGCGGCCACTTCAAGCCCCCGGCTTCATGTGGAAAAAGCCCTGGCAAGGAACGGCATTTCAGAATATCTGGAACGGATTTTTACGAGCGCCGAGATCGGCGCAAGCAAGCATCATGCGGATATTTATTATGCGGCGGCTGAATTCATGGGCCTCAAACCGGGTGAAACGCTGGTTTTTGAGGATTCGCTGTATGCCTTGAAAACGGCTAAGGCAGCGGGGTTTGTCACGGTCGGCGTATATGACGCGAACGGAGAATCCGATCAGGAAGGAGTGAAGAATACGGGAGACTGCTACCTGACGGATTACAGCGGCTTTCTCCGG
>CADBPL010000121.1 GCA_902796535.1 Oscillospiraceae bacterium | reverse complement strand
GCCGTCAGAACGAAAACCTCTTACCTCTTCCTTCTTAATTCTGACCTTGCAGGGGGTGTTTGCCATGACGATCCGCCATCTGAACAACGCCGACCGCGAACAGATCCAAACATTTTTTGCGATGATGGGCGAAAAAAGCGCGTCGTTTTTCAACGTCAACCGCGGCAACGAAAAGCGCGTGATGGCGTTTTTTGAAAACGGCAAGCCGGATCATGAATTTTTTGTGCTGGAGCAGGACGGCGAGATCATGGCGCTCGCGTTTCTCTGGGATCTGTTTTCGCTTGTGCCGAAGTTCGGCGTCGCCGTGCGCGACGATCAGCAGGGCAAGGGCGTGGGCACCTTCTTTTTGACCGGGCTGCTCGACCGATTCCGCGCCGAGGGTTACGCGGGCGTGCTGCTCACCACTGCCAAAACCAATTACGGGGCGCAGCGGCTCTATGAAAAATGCGGCTTTGAGCGCCTCGGCACAGCCGAAAACGGCGAATACGTTTATATCAGGAGATTTGAAAAACGATGAAAACGATCGGCTTTTATCCCGATAAACCATTGGGCAGGATCAAGCCGCTGCACGGGGTGAACAACGCGGCGCGGCAGACCGGTTACGGCGAACTGCTGCCCGATTTTTGCCGGCTGCGCCCGCCCTTTGTGCGCCTGCACGACACGGGCGGCCCCTACGGCGGCAGCCGCTATGTGGACGTGGCAAACGTGTTCCCCGATTTTGACGCGGAGGAAGACGACCCCGCCTCCTATGATTTTTTGCTGACGGACTGCTACATCCGGCCCCTCATTGAAGCGGGCATGGAGGTGTTCTACCGCCTGGGCGCAACGATCGAGCACGAGCCGAAAAAATACCGCACGATCCCGCCGAAGGATTTCGGCAAATGGGCGCGGGTGTGCGAGCACATTGTGCGCCATTATCACGACGGCTGGGCGAACGGTTTTTCCGGCGGCGTCAAATACTGGGAGATCTGGAACGAGCCGGACGGGCTCAACCCCGCCTGCGAGCCCTTCGGCTGCCCCAACTGGCAGGGCACGGCGCAGGATTATTACGAGCTGTACGCGCTCACGGCCAAAGAGATCAAGGCAAAGCACCCGGACGTGCTGGTCGGCGGCTATTCGAGCTGCTACATTCTCGGCAGCTTTCAAAACGGCGGCTGGTTCCCCGGCGACACTTCGTTTTTTACCGGCTTTCTGGCCTTCGTCAAAGAGCACGCCGCGCCGCTCGACTTTTTTTCGTGGCACGGCTACCTCGGCCGGCAGTATATCGACAAGGTCGAGATCGAGAGCGAGTTTGTGGATCAAACGCTCACCGCATACGGCTTTGAAAACGCGCTGCGGTTTGACACGGAATGGAACTGCAACATCCACGAAACAGACGGCGCAAACCGGCGCATCGAAAACTATGTGAATTACCGCAATGAAAAAGGCGCGTCGCACTGCGCGGCGGCTCTGTTCAAAATGCAGCGCTGCAAAATCGACGCCGCCATGTATTACGACGCCCAGCTCTGGTGCGCCTACGGCGCGCTGTTTGAGGTGCCCTCGCTCACGCCGACGAAGGCGTGGCACGCGCTGAAGGCGTTTGGCGAATTGTATGACCTCGGCACGTGGCTGACCACAACCGACGCCGAAACCGTTTACACCTGCGCGGCGGGCAACGGCAAAGAAGCGGTGCTGTGCCTTGCCAACCTTGCCGAAACCGCCGAAACCGTCCGGCTGGACTGCCCGCTCGTTTCCAGAGCGCACGCCGAAATTTTCGTGCTGGATCAGGGCCGCGATTTTGAAAAAGAATTTGACGGAACACTGCCGCAGACCGTCAGCCTGCCGCCGTATTCCGTCACAAAAATCAAACTGTCAACCTCTTAATTCTTACCTCTTAACGCTGCCTCTCGCGTCAAACCACGGCGGGCATGGGGATCGGTTCGGTTTCCGCCGCGCGGCGCAGAATTCTGATTTCGCCCGTCGCGCCGTCAAGGCTCACCGTGTCGCCCGTGCGGATCACGCTCATCACATTGTCAACATTCACCACGGCCGGGATGCCCAGCTCGCGCGAGATGATCGCCGTGTGAGAAAGCAGGGAACCTTTTTCGCTGATCACGCCCTTGGCCGTGGCCAGCAAAAACACCCAGCCGGGGTCGGTCATTTTGGTGATGAGGATCTTATCCTTCACGTCGCCGACCTTTTTCACATCCTCCACCACAAACGCTTCGCCCACCACCGTGCCGTTGGAGCAGGGGATGCCGGACAGCTCGCTGCGGTTGGAGATCAGCTCGGATGTGTTGATGGAGCGGTGGTGCTTGTCAAACTCCCTGTCGCTGAAAACAAGGCGGGAATAGGCCGGCAAAAACGCAAACATGGCGTATTGCTTTTTGCGGCGGCGCACCACGTCGCGCATATTGCAGGGGTTTTGCGCCAGCGCGCGCAGCTCCTCCATCGTCAGGTAAAACACGTCGCGCTCTTCTTCGATCAGGCCCCGGCGGCAATACAGCGCGCCCAGGCGCAGCACCGCCTCGCGCACCAGCCCGAAAATGCGGCCGCGGTTCAGGCGGGATTTTTCGCGGTGGAGAATGCCTGTGGTCGCCCGGCGGCCGAGGAAAGCGGTGAGCGGATCGCTGGCGATCTTCGGCGGTCTGGCCTGCATACTTTTCGCCATGGCGCGCAGCTTGGTCAGATCCTGCCGGTAAGCCTCGATCTTTTCATCGAGCATGGCGGGGTCAGTGCGGTAGGTGCGGCTTTCCAGCTTCAGCTCCTCCGGGCAGCGGTCGCCGAAGGCCTCGATATAGGCGCGCTTGCTCGCCTCAAACGCCTTGGGCGAAAGCGAATCCTGATCGAGCGCCAGCTGCACCATTTCACGGATGGGGCGCATACTTTCCATGTTGGCAATGCCGCTGATGGTGTCGTTCGCCGCCGCTTCGGCGCCCGGCATTTTCCGTTTCAGGCGCTGCTTGAGCAGGCCGGTGAACAGGAATGCGTAGGTGTCGTTGAGCAGCGTCACGCCCCAGTTGGACAGAATGCGCGCCTCGATCAGATCGTAGAGCTCGAAAATTTCCTGCGCCGTCATTTCCTTTTTAAACTGCTCCCGCGCAAACCGGTTGATGCGGTCAAACTCCTTGTGGAGCTTTTTCATGTTGTGCGGCGCGCGCAGCAATTCGCGCACGGCGTTGACCGCGATCGACGCGCGGCACAGCGGCGAAACCGAAGCCGTCGCGCAAAACGCATCCTTATATTTCACGCCGACCATTTCCTGCCAGATGGGCAGGAATTTTTTATGGAACGGCAAAAAACGGATGATCTCGTACCAGTTGCTGATCTTGTAATACATCCGGCCGTTGGCGCTGCCCACGGTGTTGCCGAACACGGGCTGCAATTTCTCGAGCTTTTTGCGGTTTTTCAGCAGCCGCCTGCCCGCGCTGCGGAACACGCCCTCATACACGTTTTTCACAAACGAAACGGTCAGCGGCAGGCTCAGGCCGGGGTAGCTTTCCACAATGTTGCTGTTGTCAAAAATCAGCGGATGATCGGCCGACAGGGTCGTGATGGGGCGCGCCTGCAGCAGATAGCATTTGCCGTTTTCCACGGCGAATTCGATATCCAGCTGCGGCCCGAACAGAGCGCACACTTTTTCGGACAGCGCAATGAGCGCTTCCACCGCGTCGCGGTCGAGCAGCTCCTCTTTGCCCTCGTAATAGTAAACGCGGTCGGTCGTGTTGTAATAATAGGCGGTGGTGTCGATGCGGTCGGCCACCACGTTTTCGCCAAGGCCGCGCCCGGCAATGATGACGCTCTCGTTGAGAATGCCCTGCGGGTTGGCGGTGAACAGCACGCCGGACACGTCGGCGTTGACCATGCGCTGCACGAGCACGTTCATCTCCAGCGTGTGCAGGCTCAGCCCGTTCCGGTTCATATATTCGATCACGTTTTCGTTGAACAGCGAGCACACGCAGTCGCGGATGCGGCGGGGCAGCTCTTCGGCGGGCACGTTGAGGTAGGTGTCGAACTGACCGGCAAAGCTGTGGGCGGCGGAATCCTCGGCGCTGCTGGAGGAACGCACCGCGTAGCAGCCGGAATGCGGCAGGCTGCCCGGCGTTTTGACAAGGCCGCGCACCGTTTCCTGCAAGCGGCAGCTCTGCTGCGCGGGGGAAAGCCCGCGCACGGCGTCGATCTCGCGGTGGAGCGCCTGCGCATCCGTGACCAGCGCGGAAAACGGCGCGGCGATCAGCTCCGGCACCGGCAGCCCCGCCTGTTTCATGGTGATAAGGTTTTCGATCTTGCTTCCTCGTTTCATCTTCTCTTCTCCTTTTATGTAATGGCGTTGTATCCTTTAATTGACCGAGACCGGTGCAAATTCGTATTCCGGGTTTTTTATCGACCAGTCGGCATAAACTCTGATGTCCTTCCAGCGTTCCGTCGGCGCATGAATAAATGGCGCAATGATTTCGAGCGGTATGCCCAACACGCTCAGAACGGATTCAAGCAAGACATACAACGGAGCAAACGGAACCGCGACCAGAAGCGGCGGGATGGCGGCGGCGACCAACATGGCGAGCGGCATGACCGCGACCAATGCGAGCGCCTCAACCAGACCTTCCAGCGGCATTAACAGAGCGTTGGGAATCACGTAGGGAAGAACCTCGCGCACACCCTGTAAAGCGTACTTTGTTCGTTCGTTAAACGTGAGCTTGTCGGGCGCGTCGTTTGTTTCGTCGTGCCAGATAATGGTGCAGTCGTCCCAGACAAAATCATTCAGCTTCCAAAGCACCGTGAACTGCGCCGCGCCGGTCGGCGGAGCAAACGCCGGTCCGTTAGGCGGATCAGAAAAGGCGGTTTCGTCTGTCGCCACCGGTTCGCCGTCGAGCGTCAGGCGGCTCGCCCGGTTCCAAACATCGGCGTATTGGCTGCCAACATAGCCCAGCTGCACGGTCATCGGGTTCCCCGTGTTGATCGGATAGCATATTTCGCCGGTCAATACGTTCTCCTTTGCGTCGCATAAAAAACGAACATCGTATATATCGTTCTCCATTTGTTCCGCCGAAAAATCGACCGAAGGCGATTGAACGCCGTTCTCGTCGCAGAACGCGCCTTCGCCAACGTGAACCGAGCATTTCGAATATCTTTCGCCGCATTTGATAAACAGCTGCGGGTAGGTTTCGCTTTTTTCTTCGTCCGTAAACACCTGATGCAGAATCTCATCGGCGGTTTTCGTTTGGGTTGAGCCGTCGGTAAAGGTGAGGGTGACTTCCGGCGTTTCGCCGGGGGTTGCGTAGCGCGCGTCATAGGTGATGACCAGCACATAGCCGTTTTCGGTGTGCAAGCGGATGCCGTCAACGGCGGCTTGCTCTTCTTCGGCCAGCGCCGCCTGCGCGCAGCTCAAAGCGATGATAAGGGTCAATAAAACGGATACGATCTTTTTCATTTGGATAATCCTC
>CADBPL010000120.1 GCA_902796535.1 Oscillospiraceae bacterium | reverse complement strand
TGTTGCCGGAGGTGGGCTCGATAATGACGGAGCCCTCCTTGAGAAGGCCTTTGGCCTCGGCATCGTCGATCATGGCCTTGGCGATGCGGTCCTTGACGGAACCGGCGGGGTTAAAGTATTCGAGCTTGGCGAGAAGTCTGGCCTTGAGGCCGTATTTCTCTTCAATGTGCGTCAGCTCGAGCAGCGGGGTCTTGCCGATGAGTTGATCGGCAGAGGTGAATACAGCAGACATATATCTTCTTCCTTCCTTATTTCTCAGATCAGATTTGGTCAAAGCCCTGCTCCAGATCGGCCAGAATATCGTCGATGTGCTCGGTGCCGATGGACAGGCGCACGGTGGTCGGCTTGATGCCGGAGGCAAGCAGCTCATCCTCGTTGAGCTGGCTGTGGGTGGTGGAGGCCGGGTGGATGACGAGCGATTTCACGTCGGCCACATTGGCCAGAAGTGAAAACAGCTTGAGGCTCTCGGTGAATTTTTTGGCGTCCTGCGCCGTGCCCATGATCTCGAACGTGAAGATCGAAGCCGCACCGTTGGGGAAATAGCTGTCGTACAGCTCTTTTTCGCGGCCTTCAGCCAGCGAGGGGTGGTTGACCTTGGCCACCTTCGGGTGGTTTTTGAGGTATTCGACCACCTTCAGCGCGTTTTCCACGTGGCGTTCCACGCGCAGCGAGAGCGTTTCCAGCCCCTGCAGCAGCAGGAACGAATTGAACGGTGAAATGGTCGCGCCCTGATCGCGCAGGAGCGTGGTGCGGATCTTGGTGATGTAGGCGGCCTTGCCGACCGCGTCGGTGAACACCACGCCGTGATAGGACGGGTTCGGCTGCGACAGACCCGGGAATTTGTCGTTCTGCGCCCAGTCGAAGTTGCCCGCGTCAATGATCACACCGCCCATGACCGTGCCGTGGCCGCCGATGAATTTGGTGGCGGAATGCACCACCACGTCTACGCCGTATTCGATGGGGCGCAGCAGGTAGGGCGTGGCAAACGTGCTGTCAACAATGAACGGAATGCCGTGGCTGTGGGCGATATCGGCAATGGCTTTCAGGTCGATGACGTTGGAATTGGGGTTGCCGAGCGTTTCGGCGTAGAGCAGCTTGGTGTTGGGCTGAATGGCCTTTTCAAAGTTTTCGGGGTCGGACGGGTCAATGAACGTGGTGGTCACGCCCTGCTCCCGCAGCGTGTTGGCCAGCAGGTTGTGCGTGCCGCCGTAAAGGTCGGCGGAGGAAACGACGTGGTCGCCCGCCGTGGCGATGTTCTGAATGGCGTAGGTGATGGCCGCCGAGCCGCTCGCCACAGCCAAAGCGGCGATGCCGCCTTCGAGCGCGGCGATGCGCTGCTCAAACACGTCGGAGGTGGGGTTCATCAGGCGGGTGTAGATGTTGCCGCCCTCGGTCAGCCCGAAACGGCCGGCCGCCTGCGCGGAATCCTTGAACACATAAGAGGTGGTGGCATAGATCGGCACCGCTCTGGAATCGGTGGCGGGGTCGGGATGTTCCTGCCCGGCGTGGATCTGGATGGTTTCAAATTTATAGTTACTCATTTTTTTCATTTCCTTTCAATCAAATGTTGTTGTAAGTTTTTTGGGTCAACAGAAGGCTGTGCAACACATTCGACCGAAACGGAAATTGGCGCGAAGCAGGGCTTCAAAGTTCCTTTTCATTGTTTCGCTGCCTCTCTTCCTTTGTTTCGTTCCGGCGGCGGTCACCGCTCACCGGAGGGATTGCGTGTATGATAGCACATTAAACCTACTATGTCAATATGTTTAATAGAAATTTTTGAATTTTTTTTTGAGAGGCAGAAAAAGCGCGTTTCCCTTTTATAAAAAATGCCGCCGGGAGCGGCGGCTGTTATATGCTGTAATTGTTCGTTTCCGCCTGTTTGTCAAGAATATCCTGCAGGGTGATGCTGTCGAGGTATTCCTCCTCGACCCGCTGCAGCCCTTCCCAGATGAACAGCGTGGCGCATTCCGCGCAGCGCGGGCAGGTGTTGACGCCGCCCTCTAAACACGCCACCGGCGCCATACTGCCCTCGGTCGCGCGCAGAATCTCACCGACCGTGTAATCCCGCGCCGGTTTGACCAGCCGATAGCCGCCGCCTGCGCCGCGCGTGGTTTGCAGCAGCGCCGCGCGGTTGAGGATGGGCACGATCTGTTCCAGATACTTTTTGGAAATATCCTGCCGCTGTGCAATATCCTTGAGCGCCACGTGCCCTTCATCCGCGTGCTCCGCCAGATCGACCATCATGCGCAGGGCGTAGCGCCCCCGTGTTGAAATCATGGTATTACCCTCTTTCATAAGAGTCAGGCAAGGCTTGCGCCATGCACTGTGCGGTGCTGCCTATTTCTTTTCCTGCTTGTTGATGCGCAGCGAGGAGAGGACGGTGAAAAGCAGCGCGCCCGCGATCAGCGGGATCTCAAGGAGCCCGAGCTTGTAGTTGTGCACGAGGAAGGTAAGCCCCAGCACAAAGAACATGGCGCTTAAAAAGAAGAATACAATGGCGGATTGCCGGTAATATGGCTTTTTATTCAGCGCTTGCCGTTCTTCCCGGGAAGCGAACAGAAAGGCGTCGTTAAACAAAAAGCCTTTTTCCTTAAAATGGCGAACGCCGATAAACAGCAGGACGCCGGCCAGGGCAAACAAAACGGCGCCGAGCACGATCAACACTGCGGGCATAACGGTTCCTCCTCATCCTGAAGCTCAATTTTGCGCGGCATGGTCAGTCAAAGACCGGTTCGGTAATGAACCCTCCGCCGATCACGCGGTCGCTTTCGTCATAAAACACGGCGGTCTGCCCCGGGGCGGCGAACCGGACGGGTTCGTCAAAGGTCACGCTGACCTGCCCGCTGCCGTCGGCCTCAATGCGGGCGCGCTGACCGCTGTGGCGGTAGCGAACCTTAACGGAACAAACCAGCGATTCCCCCGGCTGAAGCGGCGGAATGCTCAGATAATTGACGTCGCGGCACCGCAGCGACCGGCAGACGATGCCGTCGCCCGCGCCGATGACGATCTCGTTACGTTCGGCGCAGATCTGTTTGATATACGCCCGCCGCCCGAGCGCGATTCCGAGCCCCTTGCGCTGCCCGACGGTGTAGTGGATGATCCCTTTGTGCGTGCCGAGCACGTTCCCCGCTTCGTCAACGTAATGCCCCGCGCCGGGCAGAGGAGCGGCTGCGTGTTTTTCGATAAAGTCGGCGTAATCGCCGGACGTTACAAAGCACAGCTCCTGCGAATCCGGCTTGGCCGCCACCGCAAGCCCCGCCTGCTGCGCGATGCGGCGCACCTCCTCTTTGGAATAGGAGGCGAGCGGCATGAGCGTTTTGGCAAGCTGCTCCTGCGTCAGGCGGCAGAGCATATAGGTTTGATCCTTTTCAGCGTGCAGCGCCCGGCGCACGGTGTATCGGCCGTTTTCCATTCTTTCAACGGCGGCATAATGCCCGGTTGCCACGTAATCAGCCTGAAGCACCGCGGCGTAATGGAGCAGACGTTCCCATTTAACGGTGCGGTTGCACACCACGCAGGGGTTCGGCGTCAGCCCGTGCAGATAATCCTGAATAAACGGCTCGATCACGTTCCGCTCAAAAGCGGCGGTGCAGTTGAAGGCGTGGTAGGGGATGCCGAGCTTGCGGGCGGTCTGCCTTGCGTCGTCGATCTCGCAGCAGCGGCTTTCCTGCCCGTCGTCGCTTTCCCATGTGCGCAGCGTCACGCCGATAACGTCGTGCCCCTCCTGCCTGAGCAGGGCAGCGGCCACGGCGCTGTCGACCCCGCCGGACATTCCTACGATCACCCTTGCCATACTGTTTCCTTTCCGTTTTTCAGACTTTTTTCTATTATAAGCGAAAAGAAAACGGTTTTCAACGGTTTCTTTCAGAAAACGCAGGTAAAAGCGCCCCCGATTTAAAACCGAGGGCGCGGAGCGATTTTTAAAGTCAGGTATTACATGAGGGAACGATAGAGCGCTTCGATCTCTTCCACGCTCACGTCGCGCGGGTTGCCGGGGCGGCAGGCGTCGTTGAACGCGTCGATGGACATCTGAGCAATATCCTCCTCTTTGGCAACGCCCTTGAGCGAAAGGGTGATGCCCACGTCTTCGGCAAGCTGCTTCACCGCGTCAACGGCCGCCTGACGGTATTCGTCCTGCGTCATATCGTCCACGCCTTTTACGCCCATGGCGCGGGCGATCTCGCGGTATTTTTCGCCGGTGGCCGGCGCGTTGAACGCCATCACGGTGGGCAGCAGCACGGCGCAGGCCTTGCCGTGCGGCATATCATAATAAGCGGAAAGCGTGTGCGCCATGGAGTGGTCAACGCCCAGACCCACGTTGGAAAAGCCCATGCCGGCCACATACTGGCCCAGCGCCATGCCTTCGCGGCCTTCGGGGGTGTTTTCGACCGCGCCGCGCAGGGAACGGGCGATGATCTCAATGGCTTTGATGTGGAACATATCGGAAAGCTCCCACGCGCCGAGCGTGATGTAGCCTTCGATGGCGTGGGTCAGCGCATCCATACCGGTGGCGGCGGTGAGCCCCTTGGGCATGGAGGCCATCATGTCGGGGTCGACCACGGCGACGACGGGAATATCGTGCGCGTCGACGCACACGAACTTGCGCTTTTTCTGCACGTCGGTGATAACGTAGTTGATGGTGACCTCAGCGGCAGTGCCGGCGGTGGTGGGCACGGCGATGATGGGCACGCAGGGGTTCTTGGTGGGGGCGACGCCTTCAAGGGAGCGCACGTCTTCAAACTCGGGGTTGGTGATGATGATGCCGATGGCCTTGGAGGTGTCCATGGAAGAGCCGCCGCCAATGGCAACGATGCAGTCCGCGCCGGAAGCCTTGAAGCTGGCTACGCCGTTCTGCACGTTTTCAACCGTGGGGTTGGGCTTGATGTCGGAAAACAGCGTGTAGGGGATGTTCGCCTGATCGAGCAGGTCGGTGACCTTGTTGGTGACGCCGAATTTGATCAGATCCGGGTCGGAGGCGACGAACGCCTTTTTGAACCCGCGGGTTTGTATTTCGGTGACAACGGCGCTGATGGCGCCCGCGCCGTGGTAAGAGGTTTCGTTGAGCATAAATCTGTTCATGGTGATCTTCTCCTTTTTCGTTTTCTTAAGGCAATACCGCATCGTTCAGGCGCGCGGGCTGCGCAGGCTGTCAGGCAAGGCGTGCGCTGCGAATTGTGCGGCATTATTTTAAGTATAACCGTTTTTGCTTCGGGTGTCAATGCAAACGGCCGGAGCTTAACCGAAAGGAAACAAAGTCTTAATTTGTATTTATGATTTGGCAAAAAACTGTTGGTTCTGTCTTGACAAGGGAACAAACGGGGGGTAAGATGGAATCGGTACTTTTACCGGATCAAATTTGAAAGGAGAACCTGTTATGTCATTGGTCAAAAAAGCAATCTCGGAATTTGTCGGCACGTTCATTCTCGTGCTCATCGGCTGCGGAACGGCTTGCGCCGTCGGCTGCGACGCCCGGCTCGGCGCAGGCTACCTGATCACGGCGCTGGCCTTCGGCGTGGGTCTTATTGCCGCGTGCTACTCGGTGGGCAACCTTTCCGGCTGCCACATCAACCCCGCTGTTTCGCTGTCCAAGCTGATCACCGGCACGCTCAAGCCCGTGGAATTTGTCTGCTACGTTGTCAGCCAGTGTCTCGGCGCGCTTGCCGGCGCGGGCATCCTGCGCGCTGTGTTTGCCGACAGCGACAAAACCGGTGCGCTCGGCTCAAACGCTCTTTATAATGACAGCGTCGGTCTTTCCCTGCTGGTGGAGATCGTTCTGACCTGCGTGTTCGTTTTGGTCGTGCTTTACACCTCCGAATCGCATCCGCAGGGAAGCGCCTCCGGTCTGATCATCGGTCTGGCGCTCACCGCTGTTCACCTGTTGGGCATTGCGCTCACCGGCACCTCCGTCAACCCCGCCAGAAGCCTTGGCCCGGCGCTCATCGCCGGCGGCGACGCGCTGAAGGTTGTGTGGGTGTTCTGGGTCGGCCCGCTGGTCGGCGGCGCGATCGCTGCTGTTCTGTTCCGCGTGCTGAACGACAAAAAAGCCCAATAAAATCGCATTCCCGCATGAGAAAACTGCCGGAGCATTCCGTCGGAAGCGCTCCGGCGGTTTTGTTTCACCGGGCGTCACAAACCAAACTATCTGTTAACCGATTGAAAGGAGCATTCGATGTTAGGCAATTTCCGGTTTCACAACCCAACCCGGCTTTATTTCGGCGAAAACGCGCTTGATTTTCTGGATGAAGAGCTGCCGAAATACGGCAAAACCGTTCAGCTCATTTACGGCGGCGGCTCAATCAGAAAAAACGGCGTTTACGAGCTTGTCGTTGCCAAGCTGACCGAAAACGGCAAAACGATCGTGGAGGACGGCGGCGTGATGCCCAACCCCACGGTGGAAAAGCTGCGCGAGGGTATCGCCATCGCGCGGCAAAACAAGGTCGATCTGCTTTTGGCCGTCGGCGGCGGTTCCTGCTGCGACTATGCCAAAGCGGTTTCCGTTTCGGTTCACTGCGACGAGGATCCGTGGGAAAAATACTACGTTCGGTTTGAAGAGCCGGATTGTGAAATTGTGCCCGTGGGCTGCGTGCTCACCATGGCGGGCACCGGGTCGGAAATGAACGCCGGTTCGGTCATCACCAACCACGCGCAGAAGCTGAAGATCGGTCATGTGTTCAGCGACGCGGTCATGCCGAAGTTTTCACTGCTGAATCCCCGTTTCACCCTGTCGCTCCCGAAGCGGCAGATGGTGGCCGGCATTTACGACATTTTCAACCACATCTGCGAACAGTATTTTTCCGGTGAGGATGACAACACCAGCGACTACATCGCGGAAGGCCTGATGAGATCCGTGATCCACAGCTCGCTCATTGCCGTCGAAAATCCGAACGATTATGAAGCGCGCTCCAACATTATGTGGACCGCCACGTGGGCGCTCAACACCCTGATCGCCTGCGGCAAATCGACCGACTGGATGGTGCACATGCTCGGTCAGGCCGCCGGCGCTTACACCGACGCCACGCACGGCATGACGCTCGCCGCGGTTTCCCTGCCGTATTACCGTCACATCCTGCCCTACGGTCTGCCCAAATTCGTCCGCTTCGCCAAAGAGGTTTGGGGCGTTTGCGCCGACGGCAAAACCGACGGACAGATCGCTGCCGAAGGTCTGGAAAAAATGGAAAACTGGATGAAGGCCCTCGGCGTTTCCCTCTCGCTGCGAGAGCTTGGCGCGACCGAGGACATGATCGAAGGCATGGCGGACGCCACGCTCATCCTCGACGGCGGCTATCACGTGCTCACCCGCGAAGAGATCGTCGAAATCTTCAAACAGAGCCTGTAAATGAAGCATAAAAACAGCACCCCGAACCGTTTGA
>CADBPL010000119.1 GCA_902796535.1 Oscillospiraceae bacterium | reverse complement strand
GCAGGCATACTCTTCGCCGCCGAGTGTGATCGTTACGTCGTCCACGGTCTTCTCACGGTAGTCCAGATCGAGCAGCAGGTTCAGCGCAATCTGATCGTCGACGGTAACGGACATCAGGTCATACGGTCTTTCGATGCTGCTGAACTGTGCATAGAGGGTCATGTCGCTGGTAACAGTGTCGCCGGGGTGCGCCTGCTGGCCGCCTTCAGCTTTTGTGAACCAGCCGATAAAGAACTTGCCGTCTAAGGTCGCCGTCGGCATAAGTGTGGGGATCTTGCCGTCCTCGGTCAGTGAAACCACGGTCGAAGCTGCGCCGTCGATGGTACCGCCGTTGGCGTCCAGAACGACGCTCAATGCTTTTTCAGACGAGCGAAGCGTGACGGACGCCGGCGTTTCGCCCGCTTTCAGGTCAAACGTACCGGTGAAATTCGTTTTCTGTTCGCCGTTCAGCGTCAGGCTGTCTGCCAGCTTAACAATTTTCAGAGTTTTACCCTGAGCGTCCAGAATAACGGCCGAAATTTCACCGAGCTCGGCGTTTTGCAGGGAGTTGTTCTGAACGGTTGCGTTGACAGTATAGGTGTTGTTTTCACCTTTTTCAAGGAAGCTGTCCATCGTGATCGCCGTTCCATGCTTGGTCAGAAGACTCTGGAAGGAAACGGAAGAAACGTTGTTCTCGGTGTAGATCTCTTCCACATCTTCCACCCATGCGCGGGCATAGACACGAATGCCTTCGTCCGGGATCTCGGTCTGGCCGGGTTCGAGCCAATCGCTGACGTTCAGCGTCTGTCGGTAAGCGTAGACGCCGTTGTCAATGTCCGCATACGCGCTTGCGGGGATGTTGATGGTTTCGCCGACCTGCTGGGAATAGCTGCCGTCCTTATAGAAGGCCAGCTTAACGTTCTTGCCGCTGCCTGCCAGCGGGATGCCGGAACCGTTGCACAGCGTCACCTGAACGTCGCGCTCTTTGTCCTCTTCGCGCATCACCTTCATATCGGCGACGCCGACGTCGGGACGGTTGAGAACCAGCGTGCCGCTCGCCGTGCCGCTGCCGTCGGCGGTGACGGTGTAATCCACATCCGCCACGGTTTCGGGCACAGGATAATCCACGGCCAGCGTGGTGCTCTGACCGGGCAGGATCACGAGATCATTAAAGGTTTCGCTGACGGAACCGATCTGAACCGTAACCGTGTTGACGGATTCCGTACCGGTGTTCTTGACCGCAAACTGTACCGGCTGATTCAGTCCGGCTGTCAGCTCGCGGAGGTTCGTGTCTGCCGATACCTCAATGGCGGAAGCCGGGAAGGTGCCTGCGCCGAGCTTAATGCCGGCGACGGGATCCTGTTCAAGGATCGTGAGGTGCTGCGGGTTTTCACCGACTTCGTTTACTTCTTCATTAACGAGACCGAGGCTTTCGAGGTCGATCGAATCGTAATAGTCGATTCCGTCGGCGTCGCTGTAATCGCTGCTCAGAATCAGAGCATGGATCGTGCCTTCGCTGTCGGTGTACGCATCGAGGTGATCCACCATGACATACTTGGCGGTTTCCGCAATGTCCGTGGAGGAGGTCACGCCGATGACGCTGCCCGCCTCATAGAAGCGAACCGCTCTGAGCTCATACTTACCCGCGTCCGCTTCCTTTTCGCTGTCTTTTTCCTGTGACCAGACAATGGACAGGTTGCTGAGGCTGTTGTTTTCGACCGGTGCGGAGAAGCGGAAGTCGGAATTGATCTCGGTTGCGCCGATGCTTTCCGGGAAAGCGTCGTCCACACTGCCGTTTTTGTTGATGCGCGCCAGACGGACGTCATGCGCCACGTCATTGTCTTTGTCTGCCACAGCTGTGGCGGCCTCGGACACATCCGCGGCGTACTCGGAATACCAGCCCACGATGAACTGATCGCCCGCCACCGCGACCTGCGCATTAGCGTCGGGATTGCTGTCATTGGTCAGACGGCCGGTCGTGACCGCGCTGCCGTCCGTGCCGATGAGCGTGTAGAACGTCTCCGTGCTGGCAATGTCATCTTTGTCCGTGCGGACGGTGTAGACCAGCAGCGCCGTTCCGTCGGAGAGCATCGCGGAGTCGATGGCGTTCACGGTACCCGCGCTGCCGTTGTAGGCGATCTGCGCGTCGCTCCAGGTGGTGCCGTTATAAATACGATAGTTGATGTTGTTCTCCGCGTTGAACATAGCGGTGATGTCGCCGCTGGCGTCTGCCGGCATCTGGGTGGCGCTCAGGCTGCGCCATGCCACGATGGCTTTGCTGCCGGAGCTGGCCACGGTGGGCGCCATATCGGCGATCGTGTTGTCTGTCAGACGCTCCACGGTCCATGCGCTGCCGTCATACGCACCGGCATAGACTTCCATGGCGTTCATCATCATACCCAGATCGTCGGTGTTGACCTTTTCAGCCATCTCCTTGTCCGGAGACTCGATCTGCTTTGTCCACGCGGCGAAAGCATGGCTGTTCGTACCGCTGGCAACGACGCTGCCATCGGTAAGGATAGTGCTGCTCGTGTCGACCGCGCCCCTGTCAGCGTAGCCGCTGCCGTTCTTCACGGCGTAGCTGACGACGCTTTCCGGCGCTTTGTCGTTGTCGTTATCGGAGATATAGAGGAACATCTCGCCGTCGTCGGTGAAGACGGGGTCGGCGTTGGGATACGCGTTGGTCTGAACGTCGGTCAGCGCGTTCGTCATCGGGCCTGCCGCTTTGATCCTGCGGCGGCCGGAGGATGCGCCGCTGTTCCAGGCGCGGTCTGCCGTCTCCAGATAGTCGCGGTTTTCGATCACGCCGTCGTCGTCAATTTCGACCACAGCGATTCCGTTGGGCATCAGGCGCATGGAGAAGGCTCTGCCGTTTTCCGTCTCGCCCAGCAGGTCGGCGTAGCCGAATTTCTCCCACTGTTTCTCGATTTGTTTGTACTTGTCGTACGTACATGACAAATTAAAGCCGGTGGAGCAGAAGGTCTTTTTGTATTTGATAATCGCGATCTTGACCTCCAGCCGGATGCCGATCTCACCGTTGATCGTCAGCTTTTCTCCGTTAGAGTTTTTCTTTTCCTTTAAGTCTCTCAGGTACAGGACCTGGACTTCCGAGCCGATCTTTCCGAAGATGCCCAGCTTCAGCTTGACAATGGAATAGTCAAAGCCAATGCCGACAAAGGCCTCGATCGTAACGCCGATCGTGGTATCCAGCAGCATCGCCTTGGCTGCTGACTTGCTCACGAAGGAAACCGTGATGTCAAGGTCTGCACTGACACTGAACGAAATGGTCACGGGCACCGGACCGCACCAGAAGTTCCCGGTCCAGCCAACGCCTACGCTTACGCCAAGACCGACGCTGCCGCCCACAAAATCGATCTGCCACTTCTTGGTCTTGAGGTTGCAGCCCGCCTCCAGGATGAGCGTGCCGGAGAAGCGGAAATCCACGCTGATCGGATCGTCGTCATCTTCGATCAGCTCGCTGATGTCGTCGTACAGCGCCTGAGGATTATAATCGATCGCCAGGCCGTCGTCGTCATTCTCCGGCTGATTGTAGCCGACGAACACGATGATGCGGAAAATACCGGGATCCTCCGTCGGGATGATCATCAGGTTGAACGGCACGTTATCGTTTCTGCACTTCATGCCGCCAAGGAACGTAAAGCCCTTTTGGATCATGGAGTTGACTGAAACCTTCTTGAAGACTTCGCCGACACTCAGCGTGCTCTGCAGCTGTCCCTTGACGTCTGCAGCCACTTCTTCAGCGCCGCCGTTCGGGTCGACAAGATCCGCCTGATGCGACAGATTGGCAACGCTGAAGGACAGGTTGACGTTCATAAGCGTCATGTCATCGTCAACAAACATTGCCTTGACGGGGGTGGAGCTGACCGTATGATTTTTGCAAATCATCAGACATTGGCTTGTGCCAAACAAAGAAATATATGGATATACATAATAAATCTTACAATATTTTTTAAAAAAAATCAATAAATGTGACAGATTGTAACATTTTTTCTTATAGCGTGTCAGTTTGCTGCAAATTGCTTCCACGAAAAAAAGGCGGGTTACAGATTTTGACACGATATCAAAAATGTCATACCTATTGTTTTTTATGCCGTTATCTGTTAAACTGAAAGCAGAAACTGATTTTGAGGTTTGATATAATATGAATAAGCATTTTGCCGATACCCTGAAGAAACTGCGAACGGAAAAAGGACTGACGCAGCAGGAGCTGGCAGATCAGATTCACGTCGCCCGATCCGCACTGTCCCACTGGGAAAGCGGCAGAAGGCTGCCGGACACAGCAACGCTTGCCCGGCTGGCCGCGTTTTTCGACGCAGACTTCAATGCGCTCTTCGCCGCGACGTCGCATAGCGACGAGCACCCGAACGTGATTATTGTGGACGACTTCAAGCCGATCGTCCTCGGCGCTTTACGCACGCTGCAAAATATCATGCCGAATGCGACGGTCACGGGCTTTACCCGCCCTGCGGAAGCGATCGAATACGCAAAGGCGAACCACGTCGCCCTCGCCTTCCTCGATATCGAGCTTGGCAGCATGAGCGGTCTGGATCTGTGCCGCGAGCTGCTCGAGATCAACCCCCACACCAATGTGGTTTATCTGACGGCTTACAGCGATTATGCCCTTGACGCGTGGAACACGGAAGCCATCGGGTTCCTGCTCAAGCCCATTACGCCGGACGGCGTGCAGCAGCAGCTCAAAAAGCTGCGGTATCCGTTCCGGATGGGAGGTGAGGACGCATGATGCGATAGAGGATCAGCCCGAGGTGCGGCGGCGGAACGGCCGTCACCGCAGGCATTCCAAAAAAACGAAACAGGAATAAAGAATAACAAATCGGGCAGCATTTCCTAAAAATATATTATAAAAGGAGAACGGTTATGAATTACAAAATTGAAGGCGGGAATCTTCCGGTATTGCTTTGCCGGCTCGAAGCAGGCGAAGAAATGGT
>CADBPL010000118.1 GCA_902796535.1 Oscillospiraceae bacterium | reverse complement strand
TGTGATGAATAAAAACAAAACAATTGTTTGAAGGTGAACGGCATGCAGCGCATTTACGTAACGCTTAAAGAAAAACTGGCCTACGCCAGCGCGGCGGGCGGTCAGGTGCTGAGCAGCTCGTTTTTAGGGCTGTACGTCACCTACTTTTTCGTCAGCGTGTTCGATATCGACGCCCGGTTCGTGAGCACGGTGCTGTTCATCATCGGCGTGTGGGACTCGGTGAACGACCTGATGATGGGGGCGCTCATCGACAAAACGCGCACGCGCTTCGGCAAGCTCAAGCCCTATCTGGTGGCAACGCCTTTGCCGATGATGCTTGCGGTCATTCTGCTGTTTTCCGGCCCGATGCTGCTGGGGAACGAGGGCAGCAAATCGATCAAAAAAGTGCTGTTTATGCTCCTTGTTTATTTTGTGGTCGAATGGTTCATGACCATGACGGACGTGCCGCTGTGGAGCTTTTCCAGCGTGATTTCGCCCAACCCGGCCGAGCGTTCCACCATCATCACCATGGGGCGCTTCGCCACCTATATCATCGGCAACGTGCCGGTGGTGGCCGTGCCGCTGTTTATCGACCTTTGCCTCGGCGGCAAGCTGGGTGTTCCGCTGAAAACGGTTTTCTTCATCATGGCGGTCGTGTTCGCCTGCGTGGGCATGGGGCTCTACTTTTACGGCGGGCTGACGGTCAGGGAACGCATTGCCGACCCGGAGAATCATTCGCCGAAAATCCGGGAAAGCCTGCAATACCTGTTTTCCAACAAATACCTGCTGCTGCTCGTCTGCTACCAGTTTATCGGCGCCTTCGCCAATTTTTCGGGCATCTTCACCACCTATTATTATATCGACGTGCTGGGCAGCATGAGCATTTCGCTGCTCATCGGCACACCGGGCACGATCATTTCGTTCCTCTCCTATACCTACGTGCCCGCACTGCAAAAAAAGTTTTCCAACAAACAGCTTATCATGATCGGGATGCTGGTCTATTCCGTGACCGAAGCGATCCTGTTCTTTGTCGGTCTGGGCCGAGCGGACAACATGAAGCTCATGGTTCCCGCGCTGATGATCCAGGGCATGATCGCCTCGACTGTGATCGGCATTCGTTCCATTATCCCCACGCAGATGGCGTGCGACACGATCGATTATATGGAGCATAAAACCGGTGTGCGCCGTGAGGGTATGACGTTTTCGTCGCTGAACTTTGTCAACAAGGTCGGCGCCAATATTGCGCGCTCCATCGGGCTGATGTTCCTGTCCGCCATCGGCTACGTCACCTCCAACACCGATGCGCACGCGGTGCAGTCTGCCTTTACAAAAAACGGGATCTGGACGATGTACACCATCGTGCCCTACACGGTCAGCCTGCTGGCCATCATTCCGCTGCTGTTCTACAAGCTCAACGCCCAAAAGATGAAGCAGATCAACGACGAGCTGGCTGTGATGAGAAAAGAACGGGCGCGCATGGATACGGAGCAGGAGGCGGCCGAGCCGGTCTGATCGGCTCGGGCAGACGATCCCCAAACGCATGACGATTTCAATGATCCGGTTTGTTCAACCGGCAGGAAAGGATACATCATTATGAAAAAACCGACGATGGGTATTCAGCTTTATACCCTGCGCGACCATATCCAAACGGCGGAGGATTTTGACGGCACGCTTGCGCGGCTGAGCGCCATGGGCGTGAAGGACGTGCAGATTTCCGCCATCGGCGATATTCCCGCGCCGACGCAAAAAGAAATTCTCGACAAATACGGCGTGAAAGTCTGCGTGACCCATAAGCCCTATGCCCGCATGCTCAATGATCTGGATAACCTGATCGCCGAACACAAGATCATCAACTGTGACGCGATCGGACTGGGCGCTGCAGCTCAGGAGTACCGCGGCAGTGCTCAAAACGTGCGCCGTCTGATCGCCGAGACCGACGCCATCGGCAAGGCCATGCTCGCGCAGGGCTGCACGTTCCATTACCACAACCATGATTTTGAGTTTCACCGGCTGCCGGATTATGACGGCTGCATGATGGATCTGCTGCTCAGTGAAACCGACCCGGAGGCATTTCATTTTATTCCAGACGTAGCGTGGATCCATTACGGCGGCAGCGACCCGGCTGAGCTGCTGCGAAGAATGGCGGGCCGCGTGAAGGTGATCCATTTCAAGGATTATAAGCTTGATGAAAACGGCGAAAAGCATTTTGTGCCGCTGGGTCAGGGCGTGGTCAACCTCAAAGAATGCTATGAGACCGCGTGCGAGCTGGAGATTCCCTACATCATGTATGAGCACGACAACGACTGGCCGAACGACGACCCGTTCCTGGCGTGTGAACAATCGTGGCAATATCTCAACGAGCTGCTCGTGTGAACGACGAAAAGCGGTGAAAAAATAAAACGAACCTTAGATTTTTTCCGTTTTTCAACCGAAATACCGCATAACAAAAGGAGCTGCCGCGCAGCTCCTTGCTTTTTTTCTTCCGTTTTATTTCTGGTAAATTTTCACGTAGTCCACGATGAAATCGGTGGTAAGGCTCTTGTCGCCCGGCAGCTTTTCGGCTTCGGGAATTTCGAGTGAAACGATCACATATTCCTCCACCTCGGACACGCCGTCCGCCCATGCGTTGCGCGCCGTTTCCACGCCGTTGATGTAGAAGATGTATTCATCCTCCGTCCATTTCAGGCCGTAGGTGTTGTAGGTGTGGTAAATATCGTTGCCCTTAAAGCTGCCCAGATTGCAGGAATTCAGCTCGGTGGAAGTGGAACCGCCCTTGCCGGCGCAGTGTACGGTTTGCGTGACCGAATCGTGCTTGAAGCGGGCGCCATAGTTGAGCGATTCAAAAATGTCCAGCTCCGCGCCGCCGACGCCCCCGCGGGAAAGCTCCGGCTCATAGGGGTGATCGGCCTGGATCCAGAACGCGCTCCAGAAGCCGGGGCTGTCGTTGCAGATGCACTTGATCTCAAAATAGCCGCGTTTATACTTTTGCTTGAGCATGATCATGCCCACATACCAGCCCTCGCCGTAGTTTGCAGAGGTGTCGGCGGGCAGATTGTTCTGGTCGCGGTACTGCGCCGAGATGTACAGGCTGCCGTCCTTGACCTTGACCTGATCGGGCGCGTTGTAGCCGCCCCGGCGGGAGCCGTTGGCGCGGTAGACCCACTTGGTCGTGTCAAGCTCGGCGCCGTCGAACTCATCTTCAAAAACGAGCCGGTAGCCCTTGTCGGCCAGGATCTGTTCGTTGATCGGCTCGCCCCGCGGCGTCAAAGCGCCGTTGAACAGGAACACGCCGAACACCTCGACGATCGCCATGATAGAGGCGACGATCGCTTTCAGCGACCCGGCGGTGAAGAGCTTTTTGAAATTCAGCGCGGCCTGATCCAGCGCGTAAGTCTCGCGCCAGGCCAGCGGAATCCCCAGTTTGAGCAGAAGCTGAGCGAGCATGGCGGAAGCCCCCTTTGATTATTCTTCAAACTCGTATGCTGCGATCATGCTTTCGATCTGGGCGCACATCAGCGCGAAGGTCTGCTGCCCCAGGTAACGGATCACGGCGTTGTTGTCGGCGTTGCACAGCATGGCAAAGCTTTCGCCGATGGCTTTGTTTACG
>CADBPL010000117.1 GCA_902796535.1 Oscillospiraceae bacterium | reverse complement strand
GGCTTGGTCGAAGAAGTTTCAAACTCAGCCCCGCACGCGCAGCGGATCACGGTTTTTTCGTATTTCGGATGAAGTCCCTCTTTCATTTCTTTTCACCTCACACTTGGGATACTTACATAACACGGGTATCATACCACATTCAAAAGCCAATTGCAAGCATTATTTCAAAAAATTTTTCAATTTCTTTCGACCGTTTCCAACAGCGCGTCAAATTGCCTGGCCGCGTTTAAGATCTCATCCTCGTGCCCGTAGCAGTCGCGGTACAATTCGATGATGTAGTTGCCGCGGTAACCGACCTGCCGCAGCGCTTTCACAAACCTTTCAAAATCAAAACGGCCCGTAAACGGCACGGCACAGTCCTGCCCGTCATAATAATCGCTGACGTGCACATTGACGATGTGGCTGCCGAGCAGACGGATGAATTCGTAAGGATCCTCCCCCGCGCGGCGGCACTGCTTGATATCCAGCGTCATGGCAAACCCGTCGCCCACATAATCGGCGAGCGCCTTCATAAACTGCGGCGATTGGCCGCGCTTCTTGACCACGTTTTCGTGCGTGAGCTTCACGCCGTACTCTTCCGCCGCCCGGTGCAGCTGCGCGTACCGCTCAAAATACACCTCGCGGTCGGCGAACGCGTCGGTGCTGCCGCCGTGAAAAACGAGCTTATCCGCGCCGATACGATTGCAAAACGCAAAATAGCGGCGGTAAAACTCGATCAGTTCATCCACGCGCCGCTCATAGGGGCCGAAAAGCATGTAGGATTCGAGAAAGGACGTATAAGGGTGCAGCGAGCCGATTTGGAAATCATACGCCCGAATGACCGAATTGACGCGGTCAAAGTACGGCCCGTTCATTTCGCTGCCGCAGTTGATGAACAGCTCCAGATGGCGAAAGCCCATTTTTCCGCAGTGCTCCAGCGCTTGTTCCGTTTCCATCGGATAATAACACGCGCTGGAAATGCCGGTTCTCATTCCGCTCCCTCCTTTGCCAACATTTTGCCTTTGCGTTTTGATCGCACCTATATTACCATAGGTGCGGTGATAAAATGAAGATTTTTTCGGAATTTTGCAAAAAGTTAACAAACCACACCAAGCTCTTTCTGCTGATCTCTCTGTTCTTTCTGGCGGCCGTTTTCTTTGCTTCCGCGTGTTTTTCGCTGCTTTCCCTGCGGTATGAGACCTGTTTTGTGCTGGAGGAATACGCCGACGCGCTGCTGCGCTGCCTGCGCCCGTGCTGCGCCGTGCTCGGCGGCGGCGCCATCGCCCTGCAGTGGCTGGAAACAAGACAGCCGAAAAACTGAACGCCGCATAATTGCCGCGGCGTAAGGCTTGACAGGGCGATCATATAAGAGTAAAATAATAAACGGTAAGAATTCAGGGCGCTTCACAGCCGTCAGAAAACCGAAAAGAGGTATGAACATGGCTCAAGCTGAAAAGGATTACGGAAAACTCGTGAAAGTATTACAGATCATCACCGGAATTCTGATGCTCGCCATGGTCGGCGTCGGCATTTTTCTCATTCAAAAATACAACATCAAAATGTCGAACATCAAAAACCTCAGCGCCATGCTCACCGGCGGAACGGTCGCCGTGGCCGGCATCATCATCGGGCTTTCCGTCGTCAAATCGTTTGCGCTCGTGTTCCCGCCCGCGGTCATTTTTTCCGTGTGCGCCTACGTCATGCCGAACTATTTCACCGCGCTGATCGTCAACCTCATCTCCGTGGCGCTGAGTCTGGTCATTCCCTATTTTCTCGGCCGCTTCACCGGCGCCGGCATGGTGGAAACGCTCACAAAGCGCTTTAAAGCGGTGAAAAAAGTGGAGGATTTTGCCGGCACCAACGAAGTTGCGCTCACGGCAGTGTTCAAATTTGCCGGGCTGCTGCCGGGCGATTTGTCCAGCCTGCTGTTCGGCGCCATGAATATTTCGTTCAAGAACTATATGCTCGGCGCGTTTTTAGGCAACCTGCCGCTCGTTGTGGTCTATACCCTGTTCGGCACGGTGCTTAAAAATGTCGGTGAGCAGCCGTGGGTCGTCGCCATCCCCATCGTGATCATCGTGCTGTTCCTGCTCATCGCCGCCGCCATCACCAAACGGATGGTGGACAAATCCAAAAAAGCCGAAGGCTGACCCTGTCGGCCGCCCCGGCGGCAGCATCTTTTCAAAAGAAGCTCACCATGCAATAACAGTCTCGAGCAATTCTACCACCGAAACCCGGCGAAAGGAAGGAGAGATCATTATGCTCAGAAAATCATTAGCCGCTTTTCTTGTTCTCGTCATGGCCTTTTCATTTTTCAGCCTGCCCGTCTGCGCCGCAGCAGACAGTCCGGCGGCACAGAGCGCACAGGCCGCCGCTTTTTCCGGTAAAACCGACTTATCTGCCGACGGCGGCAGCATCCTGCAGCGCGTTCTGAACTGGTTTCGCACGCTGCTGCTGTCTGTGTTCCACAACCCGTTCGACAGCCGGACGCCGCCGGAGGAGGAGCTTTTGCCCGACGCAAGCGATCCGCTGGATATTATCGACTCGCTGCTGTTCCGCTGCGATGAGAGCGCCAAGGGCGTCATCACCGTGCCCAGCGGCGTGGAAATTATAGAAGAGACCGCCTTCATGGATTGCGTCGGCATCACGCGCATCGTTTTGCCCGACACGCTCAAGACCATTCGGAAAAATGCCTTCTGGGGCTGCACGGGCCTGACCTCGATCGTCATACCCAACAGCGTGACGACCATTGGCGAGGGCGCCTTCACCGACTGCATCAACCTGACGAGCGTGACCGTTTCCGACGGCGTGACGAGCCTTGCCGACAACACGTTTGAAAACTGCCCGCTGAAAACCGTGACCATGGGAAACGGGATGACGGCCATCCCCAAGGCGCTGCTGAAGCCGCAGAGCGTGGAAACCTTCGTGGTGGGCAGCCGCGTGACAAAAATCGAAGACCACGCCTTTGCCGACTGCGGGAACCTGAAAAGCATCACGTTCAAGGGCGGCGTCACCTCCATCGGAGAGAGCGCGTTTTACAACTGCAAAAAACTGAAGACCATCATCATTCCGAACACGGCGAAAACCATTGGGAGCTGGGCATTCTATAACTGCACCGAGCTGACGAACATCATCGTGCCCGCAAGCATTGAATCCATCGGCGATCAGAGCTTTTACAACACAGGGTATTACAACAACGAATCCAACTGGTCGAACGGCGTGCTCTACATAGCCAAACGCCTGATCAGAGCCGAGCAGACCCTGACCGGAGTTTGCACCGTCCGCTCCGATACCGTTGCCATTGAAAGCGGCGCGTTTTACGGCTGCGACAAATTGACCGGCATCGAGATTCCCTCGGGGGTAAAAAGCATCGGCGCTCACGCCTTTTTCGGCTGCCGTTCCCTTGAGCGCATCGATTTACCAGCCTCCCTCACCGCCATAGGCGCCAGCGCCTTTGCCAACTGCAAGGGGCTGACGCAGGCCGCGCTGCCGCAGGGCGTCAGGCAGATCGGTTACGACACGTTTTACGCCTGCTCCGCGCTGGAACAGGTGACGATTCCCAACAGCGTCACCGCCATCGGCAGCTGCGCGTTCTACCGCTGCACGGCGCTGAAAAGCATCACGATCCCCGGCAGCGTCAAAACGATCGAGTCCGACGCGTTCCTGAACTGCTCCAATCTGGAGAGCGTGACCCTGATCTCCGGCGTCACAACGCTTGGCGATTTCGTGTTCTACGGCTGCAAACGGATCAGAACCCTCACGATCCCGAACACGGTCACAGGCATGGGTCAGGGCGTGTTCACCGGCTGGACCAACGCGCAGACCGTGATCCTCAGCTCCGGCACGAACACGGCCAACTGGAACACCGCATGGAAGCAGGATTGCTCCGCCAAAATAGAAACAAGATAACAAGGAGAATCAATCATGTCCCAAAGACCCTATTACATCACAACAGCCATCGCTTACACCTCGCGCAAGCCGCACGTCGGCAACTCCTATGAGATCGTGCTGACCGACGCCATCGCCCGGTTTAAGCGAATGCAGGGCTATGACGTGTTCTTCCTCACCGGCACCGACGAACACGGCCAGAAGATCGAAAACTACGCCAGAGAAGCCGGCGTCACCCCCAGAGAATATGTTGACAAGGTGGCCGGCGAGATCCGCGCCATCTGCGACGCGCTGAACACCACCTATGACAAATTCATCCGCACCACCGACGATTACCACGAAAAATGCGTGCAGAAGATTTTTAAAAAGCTCTATGATCAGGGC
>CADBPL010000116.1 GCA_902796535.1 Oscillospiraceae bacterium | reverse complement strand
TGGGCCTGTAGCTCAGTTGGGAGAGCGTTCGGTTCGCATCCGAGAGGTCGTGGGTTCGAATCCCTTCAGGTCCACCATGAAAAAAGCACTTGCTTCGGCAAGTGCTTTTTTCAGTGAAATCCACCCTTGCGGGCGGGTGAAATCGCCTGCGGCGGTGAAATTGCCCTGCGGGCAGTGAAATCCGCCTCGACGGCATTTTATTTCACCGAACGCGCACGTTCGCGCATCCGCCGTAAGCTATTCGTTTTTTCAGAGCAGATCAAAACCATGAACGCAGCCATTCTATGAACGTATGCTGCACGGTCAGCGTGACCGAGTCCGTCAATACCGGATAATAATAGGTATTACCTGTTTCCGGATCGGTCACGGCTTCGTTTACTGTCATCTTCACGGTCGTGCTGCCTTCATAGCGCGGGAGCACCGGGATCGGAATAGGCAGATATATGTATATATACTCAGAATAACCGAAGTCCATAATTATGTAGCCGACCGGAATAGGAAGTTTGTACACGCGGAATAATTCGGCCTTGCAGGACGAGCCGGTCGTGACCGTGCCGTCTTCGGCGATCGAAGCCGCGTCTTCGTTTGAGGACGACCAGGTGACCTTCGTGTTTTCCGTGACTCTGCCGGTATACGCAAGACGCAGCGACTGGCTGCTCTTCATCGTCACGGTGCCCTCGTAGGCGTCAAACACGACGCCGTCGCTCGTGGCAGACGGGTCAGTGGTGATGTAGCGCGCGAAGCCGCTCTTCTTTTCGTTCGGTTCGTTGGCTGCAAACGCGGACAAGCAGAAAGAGAAGACCAGCGTCAGCGCAAGCAGCGCGGACAGGATACGGGATGATTTGCTTTTCATGTATATTCCCCCAATGCGTATTTTGTAAAAGTATACCATATCCGGATATTTTTTTCAAGTTTTTGCGCACGGAGCCGCTCGATCCCGAAAATCGGTTGGTTTTTCCATTTATCCTTATTTCTTCTTGAACGCACTGACCAGCCGGTTGAGCGCGCGGGAAATCACATTGAGGATCAGCCGCAGCCAGGCCTCGAACCGGATCGAGACGGATTGTTCCTGATCGTTTCTGTCCACAAAGAACAGCTCCAGCCCGCTTTGCCGACCGTTGAGGCATTCCACAAGCTCGTGGAAGGAGAGCGGTTCGCCCTTGATGCGGGAACCGACGCACACGCCTTCCAGCGAAAGATACTGTTCGGTTTCGTCGATGTTGGCGCCGGGCTCCAGCTCGATATCATCGCGGTAAATGCCCTCAAACGTGATTTTGTTAAAATAGAAATAGCTTACATCATGATATTTTTCGGCGAGCTTCTGCCAGTAGCGGTAGCTCAGATCCTGATACATCATCGTGTCGCCGTCAAAGGCGATGGTGATCCGGTTGTTCTTCCCGACGCCGCGATAGAACGTGGAACACTTCAGGTTTCTCGCTTTGGCGCTGTTGGCAGTGTTGGACGTGATCGGCGCAAGGATCGTCAGCCGGCGGTCGTTGCCGGCAAACGATTGCTTGAGTTCGGCATTGCGCGAGGTGATGCAGACCGTGGCAAGGCGAGGACAGTTGTAAAACACGTCGTTTTCCATGGTGCGCAGCCCGTCGCCGATAAACGCTTCCTCCAGCGCGAGGCAGTTTAGAAACGCGCGGACGTCGATCGTTTTGACCGAGTCCGGTATTTCGACGAAGGTCAGGTTCTCGTTGCCGTTAAAGGCAAAGCGGCCAATGGCGGTCACGGGCTTGCCCATGAGCGCGTTCGGCACGGTCACTTCCGCGTCGCTGCCCGTATAGCCGGTGATCGTGATCTCGCCGTCGGCTTCGGTGAACAGCCATTTCTGCTCTTCGCCGCACACCGTGCATACGCCGTCGGCGTATTGGTGGCCGCCGGACGGGTCAACGACCGTGTTGTAAACCCGCTTGCACATGGTGCAGTAGTCGTAGGACTGGCCGTCTTCGGTGCAGGTCTTTTCCACCGCATAATGCTTCAGGTCGTGGTCGGTGCGGGGGATCGGCTCGTGATAAGTGTCGAGGCAGTAAAGGCAGCAATAGGTTCGGACGCCGATCCTGGTGCAGGTCGGTTCCCGGGTTACGGTCGATTCATAGGAATGCGCGCATTGATTGAAGTCTTTGTGCAGCCGCATCATCGGCTGAATGCCCTGAAACTGTGAGGTCTGCTTGGTGTACATAGGTTGGCCTAATGTGGTTTGATAGCACAAATAAGAGGGGGTATATACCGGGATCTCCGGCGGTATCTGGTGCATATCGTGGATATCTCCATGCGGCGCATATGACCAGACGGTTTTGCTGCAGGAGGAATCGCGCAGGAAAAAATGATAATAATCATAGTCGTATATCACCCTGTGATCCTGCGCCTGCGCGTATTCCGTGGCGCCGCGGTGGGCATCATAAAAGTCGGCGTTGCTTGTTACGTCGGCATAGCTCGGCAAATACAGATAATCGGTCGTGGGGATCAGATCCCCGTTCGGGTCGTAGGAGACGATCTCGCTGGGCGCGATCCTCGTTTGTTCGCTGCCGTTGAAAGCGGTGTGATAGAATTCGTCGTTCAAATAGTCGCGCACAAGGCTGTCGGCATAGGCGACCCCGTCGGTGGAAGCGAACAGCCGGCAGTCGATCGCCTGAGCGCAGAACAAAAGCTGCTCGTCCGGATCCATCACGATCCATTTGATTGGTTCAAACTGATAATAATACGGCGTCCCGGCTTCAAAATTGGTATAAATACCGGTTTTAAGTCGGATAAAGAAGGCTTTGTCGAACTGAATGGCGCGATACCGTTCGCCCTCGTGATCAAAATCGCAGATCTGCGCCCCGAAATACTGCCCGGCGTCCCGCCAATCCTTCTCCACGGCGTTAAGCGAGGCGATCAGTGCGCTGTCAGTCACGCGGGTCTGCGGGTAGGAACCGAACTCGATTTCGTCGCCGAAGTTGTAGTCGTCGACCTTGGTGGACGGGGTTTCCTGAAAATCTTCCGTCAATTTGAACGCCGTCATCGGTCTGACGCCGAGCAGGGTCGTGCAGGGAACGTTGCTGCATGCGTAAACCGTGCAGCCTCTAACATAGTAAATGGAATCGCTAAAAAACGGGGTGCCCAGCATGTAAGAGTTATAGTATTGAGCATAGTACGCATAGGGGTTGTAGCCTTTCATGCGGCAACAAAGCCCCATGCAGGCGGCATAATCCGTTTCCGCCGCGCTTCTGGCCGCGTCGCCCGTCGTTTCCTGCGTGTTGAAGCCGTAGGAGGCTTCGGTCATGACCTGCCGCGTCGGCAGATAGACGCGGTCGATGGTCGAATTGGTGGTCAAAGCCACGCCTGAATGAGGAACGA
>CADBPL010000115.1 GCA_902796535.1 Oscillospiraceae bacterium | reverse complement strand
CCAAGTATTGCCTGCGTTTTTTGTTTCATCTGACGAAAAATCCTCTCGCCAATCTGCACACCGCGATTTAATCAGCGGTTACTTAGAATTGAACGACAACGGAAGGAAGTGATGCGATTTGACAGAGAAAACGTTTGAAACGCGCTGCGGCACGATCCGCTATTGGACGAATGAAGGAATTGATTCGACATTCGCCCTTGCGTTTTTGCCCGGGCTGACAGCCGACCATCGCCTGTTTGAAAAACAGACGGCGCATTTTCAGAGCCGGTACAAGCTGCTCGTGTGGGACGCTCCCGCTCACGCGGCGTCCTGGCCGTTTGACTTTTCTTTCGATCTGCGCGACAAGGCCAACTGGCTGGACGGCATATTCCGGCAGGAAAAAATCGAGCAGCCGGTTATTGTCGGTCAATCCATGGGCGGCTACGTCGGTCAGATGTACGCACAGCTTTTTCCGGAAAAACTGAAAGGGCTTGTTTCCATCGATTCTGCGCCGCTGCAGCGGCGTTATGTGACGGCGGCGGAAATCTGGCTGCTTAAGCGGATGGAGCCGGTGTATCGGCACTATCCGTGGCGGTCTTTGCTCAAATCGGGCACGAACGGCGTTGCCACGTCGGAATACGGCCGCGCGCTGATGCGTGAAATGATGCTGGTGTATGACGGCGATCAGGAGCGCTACGCCCGCCTTTCAGGCCACGGATTCCGAATGCTGGCCGACGCAATGCAGGCCGACCTGCCGTATGCGCTTCGCTGCCCGGCGCTGCTCATTTGCGGCGAAAAAGACCGCGCCGGCTCCTGCATTCGCTACAATAAGGCGTGGCACAAAAACACGGGGATCCCGCTGGAGTGGATCAAAAACGCCGGGCACAACGCCAACACCGACGCGCCCGATACTGTCAATCGCCTGATCGAGGATTTCCTGCGAATGGCGGAGACGAGCTTGCGCTGAACCCGGTTGACAAAAATGCGCCGGATAGGATCAACAGGTTTTGACAGCAATGATTTATGCTGATCCTGATTGAGAAAAACACCAATTTGAACCTGCTGCTTTAAGCACAGGAAAACGTCCATGACTCTGCGAGGTTCCTGTTGACCCGCAGAGCCTTTTTTATAAAGTAGATACGCGGACTTTAAAAATAGTTCAATCATCCAAGAAATTTTTCTTATGCTTTTTTATTGTGAAATTTTTGAACCTATGTTAGAATACCACAGGAAAGGGTGATCGGGGGATGGAGAAAACGCAGGAGCTGGCTCAGCTTGTCAAAAAAGCGCAAAATGACCCGGACGCGTTTGCGCAGTTATATGCGCAGACGATCGCGCACTCCTATACTGTCGCTCGCCGCTATCTGAGCAACCCGCAGGATATTGAAGACGTGCTGCAGACGTCCTATCTCTATGTATCAAGATCATTGCACGAGCTGCGCGATCCGGATCGCTTTATGAGCTGGATGCAGACGATCATCGTGCATGAGTGCCAGAAATGCCTGCATACCAATAAAAGACTTGCTGATATTTTGGTGCGCAGCAGAACGGTCGCTCGGTACCAGGGCGAGCTGACCGAGTGGACTGATCTGTTGGAGCAGGAAGAAAAATATGAGGCAATCCGCGAAATCATGGACAGCCTGCCCAATGATCAGAAAATGTGCACCGCGCTTTTTTATTACGATGGAAAGACTGTTGCGGAAATTGCCGAGTTGCTCAATGTGCCTCAGGGAACCGTCAAAAGCCGCCTGTATTATGCGCGTAAGCACTTTGAACGGGAACTGAAAAAGCTGGCCGCCGAGGATTACACCTTTGCCGGGGTACCGCCGCTGCTGTTGCTGCAGGCCTTCTTCCGGCACAGTGAGCGGGAAGCGGCTTCATTGGCTTTGCAGAAAAGCGTTTGGTCATCGCTGTTTGGTGCCGGCGCTGCATCAAACGGCGCAGGGCAGCTGCTTTCCGCCGGCGCCGCCGCGGCAGCCGGCACAGCAATGTCAACAGCTGCTAAAGTAACAGCCATCACCTTATCTGCCGCAACGGTCATCGGCGGCGGATTATCCGCACGGGAGGCTGTCCGACGCAGGGTTGCGCCGCCCAAAGAGGCGACGGCGACCGTTACGCAGATCGATCATGAAGCTGACGGTTATTTGATCGATGAGACCGGGACGATCCTATCTGACGTTACAGCATCGGCAGGAACAGAGACACTGACTCCTAATCCGTATTCAGCAGCCACGCAAAGCGTTGAACCAACCGCTGTGAACGGTACTGCGGCAGGTTCTGCGACGGATAAAACAACGCTGCGGACTGTGCCAACGTCACAGAATGTGACGCAGCACGCTGTTGTTCAAACGGCCGCTGAACCATCCCATTCTCAAACAACTGTCGCAAGTGCCTCTCGTTCGAGCACAACGAGCACAACGAGTGCCGCGTCCGCAACAAACGCACCTCGCACATACACAGCGGGAAGCACAGGCGCTTCGACTGCCGCAGCCGCAACAAGAACGCCAACAACCGCACCTGCCACACGGGCGCCCACAACGCAGGCGACAACACAGGCAACAACGCAAGCAGCAACGGCAGCGCCGCAGTTTAGTGTGACAGGCGGTGTGGTACGCAGCTACAGCGGCTCTGAGAGCGTTCTTTCTGTTCCGGCCTCGATCAATGGGGAAGCGGTTACAGCCATCGGAAACAGCGCTTTTGAACAGAATGATACGCTGCGTTCCGTGAGCCTTCCCGGCACGGTTACCAGGATCGGCCAATTGGCTTTTTCGGAATGTGTCTCGCTGCAGTCGGTTTCGCTGCCTTCTTCTCTCACATCCATTGGCGCCGGTGCGTTTGACGGTTGTACGTCGTTAACGAATGTGAACGTTCCAAACGGCACGCAGTCGATCGGGGACGATGCGTTTTCCGGTTGTCGTTCTCTGAAGCAAATCACCATTCCGTCATCGGTCACAAGCATTGGTGATGATGTGTTTGATGGCTGCGACGGGCTGACGATTCGCTGCGCGGAAGGTTCGGCCGCCCACACCTATGCGAATAACCACGGTATTTCCTATCAACTTGCGGAGGGGATTTAAGTGAAAAGAATTCTATCAGTCATTTTGGCTGTCATGCTGGCGGTTTCCGCGCTCGCAGGAGCAGTACCTGCGCAAGCGGAGGAGATCGACTTTACCTGCGGCGAAAACCTGACGTGGTCACTGAACACGGAAACCAAGACGCTGATCATTTCCGGCACCGGAGCTATGCGCGATTGTGGCTTTGAAGGCAGGAACGCACCGTGGAAACAGTTCTCTTCCTATATTGAAACGCTGATTATAGAAGATGGGGCGACCAGTATCAGTCAGTATGCCTTTTATTATTGTTCTTCGATCAAAACCGCTCAGATCGGGGAAGGCGTTCGATCGATCGGAACCCTTGCCTTTTACGGCTGCTCAAACCTCAGAACGCTCGAACTTCCATCCACGCTGCGGAGTATCGGTCAGCAGGCGCTGTGTTATACGGATAGATTGTCGAGCATTACCTTCCCGAACGGCTGCGGCCTGTTTTCGCTGAACAGTCAGTTGTTTAAACCCGGCTCCTCCACCATCACAAGCTTGTGGTATAAGCTTCAGCCGGACGGATGCGTTTATATCGGCGATGTTCTGTTTGACTACAAAGGGACCATGCCGGAGAACACCACGCTTCGAGTCCGCGACGGCACACGCGTAATTCTGGCTGATTTTCGGAATCAGACAAATCTGGTCGATCTTGTGATTCCCGACAGTGTTCTTTCCATCTGCGGCAACTTCGGTACGAAGGAAGGCACTTTTGACGGAACAACATGGTTTTTGAATCAGAAGCAGACGACAAAGGGCATGATCTATGCCGGAAAAGTAGCATACAAGTTTAGCGGCGCCATGCAGCTTGGGCAGGAGATCACTCTTGAGGAGGGGACGACCGGCATTGCCGCTTATGCCTTTTACCATGAGGAACTGCTGACTCGATTAAGCTTGCCGTCCTCGCTCATCTGTATCCAGAGCTTCGGCATCAGTAGCTGCACAAATCTGAAAATGCCCGATCTTTCGCACATTCAATATATGTATTCCTATGCGCTGGAAAATATCAGCGTGGAAACGCTGGTCGTTCCCGCATCCCTGCGTTGGGCACAGGGCAGTGCTTTTTCTATCAATAAGAGCACGAAGCACGTTATTTTTGAAAATCAATCTAATTTAACGGAGCTGCCGCAGCGGATCGTCGCTAACAACAGCACGGAGGGCTCAGAAATCGATATTCAGCTCGCCGACAATCTGGAACAGCTCGGAGCGATGTCTTTTTATGGCTTGAATCGGCTGAAGCGTATTATGATCCCGCCCTCTGTCCGGTCGATCGAACCGAAATTTGCATCCAATCAGAGTTCAAACGAAATCAAGCCGATCATTCAATGCTTCAGCGGTTCCGCTGCCCACACCTTTGCATTGGAAAACGACTATCCCTATGAGCTGCTGGACGGCACGGTACTGAACACCAATGCGCTCAATGAACAATTATCGGCAGCGGCAGCCGTTGCGCGTGAGCTTTACACCGACGCGTCCCTGAGCACGTTGGATGCGGCGGTGGCGGCGGTTTCACTCGGCGCGCAGACCACTCAGACAACGGTCGACGCCTGGGCGGAGGCCATTCAAAGGGCGATTGCCGCTTTAGTGTATAAACCGGCCGATTACACGGCGGTCAACACGCAGCTTCAAAAAGCGCAGGCGCTGGAACGGGAGCTTTATACCTCGGCATCGCTGCGGGCGCTCGACGGCGCAATTAACGCCGTTGACTGGACGATGACCATCGTGCAGCAGGAGCAGGTCAATGCTTTTGCGCAGGCCATCGCCGCGGCCATCCAAAGCGCGGCATACCGCCCGGCGGATTACGACCGGGTAAATGCAGCCGTGCAGACGGCGCAGCGCGTTGAACGGGTTTTATATGCTTCCGCTTCTCTTGCGGCGCTGGATATGGCGGTCAGTGCGGTCGATTACGGGCTGAATATCACACAGCAGGCGCAGGTTGACGGTTACGCAGCGCAGATTGAGTTGGCCATTGAGAGTCTTACCTATTGCAGCGTTGTGCTGCGTAACGAGCCGCACGGCGTTCTTGTCAGCGCAACGGCGAAGGAGATCCACCCGGAAACGCAGCTGGCCGTGGATGAGATCGATCCTTCCGTTTATGAAACAGCGGATTTTGCCGTCGGCGGCCACATCAAAAGCGTGCGGTATTACGACATTACGCTTTTGCGTCAAACACAGATCGTGCAGCCGAGCGGAACGGTTCAGGTCAAGGTGCGGCTGAGCGAAGGCGTAGACCCCGCCAAGTGCCGCGTTTACCACGTAACAGGCGATCTGGTGGATCCGCTTGTGCGTGTTTCGTCCTCGCTGGACGGCAATTATATTGTGTTCAGCGCCGATCATTTCAGCGAATACGCTGTGATCGAGGTGGAAACCGTACTGGAACGCATCGAAGTGACGGCAATGCCGCAAAAAACGAGCTATGCCTTGGGCGAATCGTTTATGAGCAGCGGATTGCAGGTCACGGCGTTTTTCAGCGACGGAACGCAGCGCACGGTGAACGATTACGACTTGTCTGCTGTTGATACGTCGTCCATCGGAGAAAAGACGGTTTCCGTTTATTATTCCTACAACGGCATGACCAAAAGCGATCGGTTCACGATTCGCGTGACCGGCGCAGCTGTCAGAGCGAAAATTTATTACGTCGATTCTCCGGTCGAGGAGTATAATAAGCGGGTGCGTTTGCTGCAGCCGTATGCGCAGGAGAGCGTTGAATTCCGGTGCAGTGTTTCGGGCAGCGAGCCGCTTGTGATCGAGTGGTCATCAGATAATAAAAAAGTACGAGTGGACGAAAACGGCAAAGTGACCAATAAAGGTTGGTTCGGCGCACGCAAGGCAACGGTTACCGCGACAGTGAAAGACAGCGCCGGCAATGAGCTGACTCGCACGAGCATTACCGTTCGATTCTATAAGTTCAGCTTCCAGCTCCGAAAACTGGAAAAACAGGATATGGTATATCTGCCCAATAGAATGGCTGATTTTTTCGCCAATCTATGAACACGTTCGACAATGGCATCAACAAGTTTTACGGCCTGCCCCGATGAAACAATCGGCGGTAGGCCTCTTTTTTATTTTTTGCAATCACGCCTTTTTTCGGAAAGCGGGTAAATTGTATATTTATCGACATTTTTCTCATTATTTGAACCATTTAGTATTTTTCAGTATCTATTTACATAGATTACCTTTTATCAATCAAGCCTAAAATGATAATTAAAATTCATTATCAGCTATTTTTAACTATCTGAGCGAATACTATCATCGAAAGCACTAATGAAAATCGTGAAATCTTTCACGTCCACACAGACAATCCTCTGTTGGGGCGCGAGCCCAGAATCATTCTGGATATCAGCAATCATCTTGAAGAGGATTATATTACCTCTCTTAAGCGTTTCGCCCGCTCTGCGGTTTAGTATAGAAAACAAGAATGAATAGAAGGAGGGATGAATCGTTTTATATTTTGCAAATTAGAATTCAAAAGTGAATGAAGAAAGGAGGAATGACTCAGTTGCATTTTTAAAAACAGATAACAAATACTCTATAATAACTATCAAATTTCAATAAAATAAGGAGAAAAAAACACATGAGATTATCAAAAAAGCTTCTGTCTGTTTTTCTATGCCTGACGATGTTAACCAGCGGTTTGATCATCGGAAACTATTCCGCACAGGCTGCAGGTGCACCACCGTCAAATGTTATGATTTTGCTCCGATCTGAGAATCTTTCGGCTAATGCTCTTGTTGAATTTGAGGTGACGGGAAAGAATATTGAACACGGATATTGGCAGGTAACTCAGGTCGATTGGGATCCATTAACAGATCAATTACTTACTCAACTTTCCCACACCGAAAGCGCAGGGAAAGCGTAAAATATCAAAGGAAAAGCCAATAAAAGAACAGACAAGCACAATCCATTG
>CADBPL010000114.1 GCA_902796535.1 Oscillospiraceae bacterium | reverse complement strand
TGGTGGGAGAGGGTGGATTCGAACCACCGAAGGCATCGCCGACAGATTTACAGTCTGTTCCCTTTGGCCGCTCGGGAACTCTCCCACATGATGAACTTGTACGCTCTTTCGAGCGCTCAAACACTATATCATATCTTTGCTGTTTCGTCAAGAGGATTTTACAATTTTTTTCAACAAATCAAAAAATTATTGCCTGTTTACCGATCATTGCTGCGAATGATCCGCTCCACGGTTTCCTGCTTGGGAAAATCCAGAATCAGCCAGCCGAGCTTGCGCCCGCTGACCGGTTCAAAGGCGGAAAAGAATTTGCTCATTTTCTTTTCAAACGCGCGCGGGCCGAGCAGACCGTTGGTGGCGGAGCAATAGTTCAGCACCAGACCGTCGTGCTTGGCGGCGTCATTCAGGGTGGGCCATACGGCGTTCTGCCATTTTTCACGCGGCGGCAGCCTGTAGAAATCCTGCAAATAAAGCGTTCCCGTCGTTCCTTCCCCGCTTCTGCATCGGATCGGGGTTTCGACCTGCCAATTCGGATAATAACCGCCCTGCTCGGGCCAGTTGGCCAGGTTGAGGCCGCTGTTGCCGTCGTTATATTTTTCACGGTATTTCGTCAGGTCGCAGCGGTTGAGCAAAACGATTTTGCCGCGTACTTCGCCCAGACAGGGGATTCTGTTTTCGGTATAAAACCGTGTTTCCCGGGCAATATGCCGCTCGTAAAACAGATCAAAGGTCGCGTCCGGGGGCACGGCGCCGTCATCCTGCTTGAACAGCAAAAAGAGCGCTTCGGAAGGATGCGCATCCAAAAACGCAAACATCTCCGCCAGCACGTCGTCCGTGTACAGCTTTTTTGAGCCGAAGCGGCGCAGGCGGCAGTCGATGATGCTGTGAACCAGCTTGATTTTTTCACCGTCGGCTTCCGCGCGCAGGTCAAAAAAACGGATGCCCATCCGGAGCTGCTCGGTGATGCTTTTGTTCTGGCACCGGGCGAAATAGGAAAAACGCACGAATCTTGCCGTGCTGTCGTGCGTGCCCGGCAGATTGATGTTGCACACGGGCGTGCTGTCGGCAATGTTTTTTAACCAGTCCTGCATGATTTTCCCAACCTTTCTTGTATTACTATAACAAAAAACGCATGGGAATACAAGTGGGAATACAAGCGTGACGGCGGAATCGTTTCGATTTAAGCTGAATTTTTCGGTTTCCCGGTTGAAAAGCTTCCGCAATACCGCTATAATCGAACAAGGAAAAAACAATGAGGAGGAAATCAGATGAGTATTCACCATGAGTTAAAGAACGCCCCCTATCAAAACCCGGCGCTGCCGGTGGATGAGCGCGTGGCCGATTTGCTGGGGCGCATGAATCTGCGGGAAAAGATCGCGCAGCTCGACATGAAATTCGGCTCGGAATACAGCACCAAAAACGAAGCAGCCAACCACTGCGCCGTCTGCCCGGATTCGGACTATGACTGGGAAAAGCTGAAACAGGATTTTCCCGACGGACTGGGCTGCGTTCACGATAACTATTCCGTTCCCTCGATCATGAACCGGCTTCAGCGGTTTTTCATGGAGCAGTCCCGTTTCGGCATTCCCGTCATTTTCACGGGCGAAGCGCTGCACGGCATTTGCGGCGTTCGTGGCACCATCCTGCCAGCGCCCACGGCGTTAGCCGCCACGTTCGACACGGCGCTGGCTTATGATTACGGCCGCGTGGTCGGCGCCGAGGCGCGTTCGCTGGGCATTTACGAGGTGCTTTGCCCGAATCTGGATGTTGTTCGCGAGCCGCGCTGGGGCCGCACGGAAGAAACGTTCGGCGAGGATGCTTATCTGGCGGCGGAAATGGGCACGCAGGTGGTCAAGGGCCACCAGAACGGCGATATTTCCCGCCCCGACGCGGTCATTTCGGAGCCGAAGCATTTTTGCGTGCACGGCATTGCCGAATCCGGCCGCAACTGCAGCCCGGCGCGCGTCGGCCCGCGCGAGGTGGAGAGCGTTTATCTGCCCGTGTTTGAAAAAGCGATCCGGGACGGCGGCGCGTATGACGTGATGGTCTGCTATAATTCGATCGACAGCGAGGTCGTTATCACGTCGAGCCATTATTTAAAGGACGTGCTGAAAGACAGGCTCGGGCTCAAGGGTATTTGCCGCTCCGACTGGGGGGCGCTGCGCCGCATTCATAAGGCGCACAAGCTGGTGAACAGCCCGAAGGAGGCCATTTATCTGGCGAAAAAGAACGGGCTGGATTGTCAGGGCGGCAGCGAATACGCGAACAAGCTGTGGGTCGACTCGATCGTGGAGCTGATCGGCGAGGGGAGACTGAGCGAAGAAGAGATCGACGAATCCTGCCGCCGCGTGCTCAGGCTGAAGTTCCTGCTCGGGCTGTTTGAGCATCCGTTCACCGATGAAGAAGCCTGGAAAGGCGTTATCAACGCGCCCGCGCACCTCGACAAGGCGCTGGAGGTGGCGCAAAAATCCGCCACGCTGCTCAAAAACAACGGCGTCCTGCCGCTGGATCTCAACCGATACAAAAGGGTTGCGCTCGTCGGCCCCGCCTCCAACAAAACCCAACTGGGCGGCTACTGCACTGAGCCGACGGATCGGCACCTTGATTCGGTCGCTGAGGTGCTGCGCCGCGAATATCCGGACACGGAATTTGTGCAGTGCGACGGCTGCTCCATCAGCAAAAGCGACGTGAAGCTTGAACTGAGCGATCAGCGCCATCTGGTCGACAAGCAGGCCGATGTGTTTGACGAATCCGACCGCGCCGTTGAACTGGCGAAGGACTGCGATCTGATCGTTTTCTGCGGCGGGGATGACGGCAAGACCAGCGGCGAAGGCCGGGACAGAGCCGATCTTTCACTCAGCGGAGAGCAGTCCGGGTTGTTCCTGCGCCTTGCCGAACTGGGCAAACCGATCGTGCTGGTGCTTGTGCACGGCCGCCCGCTGGTCATCGCCAAAGAGAGCGAAAAAGCCGACGCGGTGCTTTCCTTCTGGTTCTGCGGCGAGCAGGGCTCGCAGGCCATCTGCGACGCGCTCACCGGCCGCATCAACCCCGCCGG
>CADBPL010000113.1 GCA_902796535.1 Oscillospiraceae bacterium | reverse complement strand
TTTTTGCTGATCTTTGCGGCGCTGCTCGTGCCGGTGTTCGACCGCAAGAGCCGCCAAAAAAGCTCGGCGCTCTTTTTTGTCTTTTGCTTTTTGCTGCTTTTGCTCAACGGCGCCAATTCCTGCATCACCAAGCTGCACCAGATCAACGCACAGGCGGTGGACACCAACAGCTTTCTGGCGATGAATTATGCATTTGAGTTTGCTGTGGCGGGGCTGTTTTTGCTGTGCGCCAACACAGGCGGGCGCAAAAGCCTGTCGCTCGACAAAAAAAGCGCGCTGTTTGCTTTGGCCTATTCGCTGGTGAACGCCGTGGGCAGCTTCGGGCTGGCTTCCTGCGCCAAAACGCTCGACGCTTCGCTGCTTTATCCGCTTATTACGGGCGGCACGATCCTGTTTTCGGCGCTCGTCGGCTTTGTGCTGTTTAAAGAAAAACCGACGGCGTTTTCGGCCGCCGGCATGGCTTTGGCTGTTGCGGCCACGGTGTGTTACGCGTTGTGACCGACCTGTTTGATTCACATTGACACAAGGGGGAATTACCTTGACTTTGAAAGAGCTTGGGCTGGGCAGGTCGGCGGTGGTCACGACCGTCGGCGGCGAAGGTTCGCTGCGCCAGCATTTTCTGGATATGGGCGTGCTGCCCGGCGCGCAGGTGACGCTGATGAAATACGCCCCCATGGGCGACCCGATGGAATTGCGGGTGCAGGGGTATGAACTGACCATGCGGCTCGACGACGCCGCCAGGATCGGCGTGGAGCCGATCGAACTGAACGAGCCCGATGAACCGGATCAGAACATCGCGCCCGACCGCACCAGAACGGAGCATCCCGGCCTGGGCGAAGAGGGCAAATATCACGTCAAGGCCGATGAAAACCCGCTGCCCAAGGGCACGACGCTCACCTTTGCGCTGGCGGGCAACCAGAACTGCGGCAAGACCACGCTTTATAATCAGCTCACCGGCTCCAACCAGCACGTCGGCAACTTCCCCGGCGTCACGGTCGACCGCAAGGACGGCGTGATCAAGGGCAACCCCGACACGCTGGTGACCGACCTGCCGGGCATCTACTCGCTTTCCCCTTACACGAGTGAGGAGATCGTGTCGCGGCAGTTTATTCTGCAGGGCAAGCCCAAGGGTATTATCAATATTGTGGACGCGACGAACATTGAGCGCAATTTGTATTTGACGCTGCAGCTCATGGAGCTGGAAACGCCCATTGTGCTGGCGGTCAACATGATGGATGAAATGCGCGGCAACGGCGGCACGATCCTTGTCAACGAAATGGAGCAGCTGCTTGGGATCCCCGTGGTGCCGGTCTCCGCGTCAAAAAACGAGGGTGTGGACGAGCTCATCCGCCACGCGATCCACGTGGCAAAATATCAGGAGCGCCCCGGCCGCACCGATTTTTGCAAAAACGATGAAAACGGCGGCGCCGTTCACCGTTGTCTGCACAGCATCATGCACCTGATCGAAGATCACGCGCAGGCCGCCGATATCCCCTTGCGCTTCGCGGCGAGCAAGCTTGTGGAGGGCGACGAGATCGTGCGCGACGCGCTGAAGCTGACGCAGAACGAAAAAGAAATGATCGAACATATCATTCTGCAAATGGAGCAGGAGCGCGGGCTTGACCGCGCCGCCGCCATTGCCGATATGCGCTTTCGCTTTATTCGCGAAATCTGCGCCGCGTGCGTGATCAAACCGCGCGAAAGCAAAGAGCAGCTGCGCAGCAAAAAGATCGACAGAATTCTCACCGGAAAATATACGGCGCTCCCGTCTTTTATTGCCATTATGGGGCTGGTGTTCTGGCTCACGTTCAGCGTGCTGGGCGCGGGGCTGCAAAGCCTGCTGGAAATGGGCATCGACCGTTTGACGGAAGCGGCGGACAGGCTGCTCACGGCGTGGAACGTCAGCCCGATTTTACATTCACTGCTCATTGACGGCATTTTCAACGGCGTGGGCAGCATCATCAGCTTTATTCCGATCATTGTGATCCTGTTTTTCTTCCTTTCGATTCTGGAGGACAGCGGCTATATGGCGCGCATTGCCTTTGTTACCGACAAGCTTCTGCGCAAGATCGGGCTTTCGGGGCGCAGCATCGTGCCCATGCTCATCGGCTTTGGCTGCACCGTGCCCGCCGTAATGGCCAGCCGCACGCTGCCCTCGGCGCGCGACCGTAAAATGACCATCATGCTCACGCCCTTCATGAGCTGCACGGCCAAGCTGCCGATCTATGCGTTTTTAACGGCAGCTTTCTTTCCCCGGCAGGGCGGTCTGGTCATGGTCGGGCTATATGCGTTCGGCATTTTAACGGGCATTTTATCTGCTCTCATTGCCAAACGGGTTGCCTTCCGCGGGGAGGCGGTGCCGTTTGTCATGGAGCTGCCCAATTACCGCATGCCCAGCCCGAAAAACGTCATTCACCTGTTGTGGGATAAGGCGAAGGATTTCATCCAGCGCGCGTTCACCGTGATTTTTGTGGCAGCGATCGTGATCTGGTTCCTGCAAAGCTTCGATTTCACGCTCCACAACGTGAGCGATTCCAAAAACAGCATTCTGGCAGTGATCGCAGGCGCGATCGCGCCGGTGTTCAAGCCGCTCGGTTTTGCTGATTGGCGCGTGGTCACCTCGCTTGTGGCGGGCTTTATGGCCAAGGAAAGCGTGGTTGCCACGATCTCCATCCTCACCGGCTCCACCGCTGCGCTGACCACTCTTTTGACGCCGCTGGCGGCTGTATCGCTGCTTGTGTTCTGCCTTCTTTATACACCCTGTGTCGCGGCTGTTGCCGCCATAAGGCGGGAGCTGGGCGGCAAATGGGCGTTCGGCGTTGTGCTCGGTCAATGCGTTATCGCGTGGCTCGCCGCCTTTGCCGTGCACAGTGTGCTGCGTCTGTTTTTGTGATATGAGCCGTAAAAAAATCATGTTCGGCTGGGTCAGGATCGTGTTCGGGCTGCTTGTGTTCGCGCTGGGCGTGCATCTGACCATCCGCGCCGACCTCGGCCTTGCGCCGTGGGACTGTCTGGGCATGGGCATTTCCTACCACACGCCGCTCAATTACGGGCTTTCGATGACGGCAATGAGCGTGATCATCCTGATCATCGACGTGCTGATGAAAGAAAAAATCGGCATGGGCACGATCATCGACGCGCTGCTCACCGGCAATTTCGTTCAGTTGTTCAACGACCTTGATCCGTTCCCCGCAACCAAAAGCGTCTGGCTCGGCATTCTCATCATTCTCGCCGGGCTTGCGCTCATGGCGATCGGACAATACTTTTATATGACGGCGGCGCAGTGCTGCGGCCCGAAGGACGCGCTGCTTGTCGCCTGCGGCAAACGCCTCAGGCGCCTGCCCATCGGCGCGGTGCAGGTTTTGCTGTGGGGCACGGTGCTGCTGTTCGGGTGGCTGCTCGGCGGCCCGGTGGGCGTCGGCACCGTGGTGAGCACCTTCGGCTCGGGGCTGGTCATGCAGCTCATTTATTCGATCATTCATTTCGAGCCGCGCAAGGTCAACCACCAAAGCGTGTTCGACACGGTGAAGCAGCTCAAAAGCCGGTCGCTGTAAGGCATGATTGGCTATCCATCATAAAGAAAGCATAGACAACTCCGAAAAAAGGAGAAGTCTATGTTTTTTTTGCCGTGATTTGCTTTTACAAATCACGTAATGAATCATGAATAATATCGGGAAGCCGCACCGGAAAACTTGCAACAAAAATGTAAAATGCTGCGCGGGTGAGTTTGTAGGGAACGCCGCCCCCGGCGTTCCATTGATTTTTGACAGCGTTATTATGCGGAACGCCGAGGGCTGTATAGCATGGTAACATAGGTAACAGAATGTCCAAGGAGATAGGTAACAGTTACAAGTGATAAAATAGG
>CADBPL010000112.1 GCA_902796535.1 Oscillospiraceae bacterium | reverse complement strand
GATCACCGACCACATCCGCAGCACCGTTATGATGATCTCGGACGGCGTTCTGCCCTCCAACGAGGGCCGCGGCTACGTGCTGCGCCGTTTGCTGCGCCGCGCCGCGCGCCACGGCCGCCTGCTGGGCGTTGACCGCCCGTTTCTGGCCGAGGTGTGCGAAACGGTCATTCACGAAAACAAGGACGCTTATCCCGAGCTGACGGCGAAGCACGACTTCATCGTCAAGGTGATCGCGCAGGAGGAGGAGAACTTCCTGCGCACCATCGACACCGGGCTTTCCCTGCTGGAAGACATGATGAAAAACTGCGGCGACACCCTCAGCGGCGCCGACGCGTTCAAGCTCTCCGACACCTACGGGTTCCCGATCGACCTGACCGAGGAAATCACGGCGGAGAAAAACATTCAGGTCGACATGGAAGAATACCGCCGTTTGGTGCAGGAGCAGCGCGTGCGCGCCAGAGGCGCGCGCAAGGATGCGGGCGCCGAGGGCTGGAAGGACGTCGGCGTGGTCACCAAGGGTCTGCCGCAGACGAATTTCGTCGGGTATGAGACCATGCAGGCCGACGCCGAGGTGATCTGCATTCTGGCCGACGGTGAACGCACGGAATTTGCCGAAAGCGGCAAGCCGGTCACGCTGGTGTTGAACGCCACGCCGTTCTACGGCGAGAGCGGCGGCCAGGTGGGCGATGTGGGCACGATCACCGGCGGCGACTGGCGCTTTGAGGTGACCAAAACCACCAAAACCAACGACGGCGTGTTCCTGCATTTCGGCGAGCTGACCGAGGGCGAAAGCCTGAAGGTGGGCGACAAGGTCAACTGCGCCGTGGCGCAGGAGACCCGCAAGGCCGTCATGCGCAATCACACGGCGGCGCATCTGCTTCAGGCGGCGCTGCGCAGGCTGCTGGGCAGCCACGTGGAACAGGCCGGGCAGCTGGTCAGCGCCAAATCCATGCGGTTTGATTTTTCACATTTTTCCGCCCTCACCGCCGAAGAACTGGCTGAGGTCGAAAAGCAGATCAACGCCGAAATTCTGGCGGACGCACCCGTCACCTCCACCGAAATGAGTCTGGACGAAGCCAAGGCAATGGGCGCCATGGCGCTGTTCGGCGAAAAATATTCCGACCGTGTCCGCGTGGTGAAGGCGGGCGATTATTCGCTGGAGCTCTGCGGCGGCACCCATGTGGATTCCACCGGCAAGCTCGGGCTGTTCAAGATCATCTCCGAATCCTCCGTCGCGGGCGGCGTGCGCCGCATTGAGGCGGTGACCGGCACGGGCGTGCTGGATTATATCGCCGGTCAGGATCGCCTGATCGCCGACACGGCGGCCGCCATGAAGCTGGGCAATGTGCATGAACTGGCGCAAAAGGCTGCGGCCATGACGGCGGAGCTGAAAGAAAAAGAAAAAGAGATCGCCGCGCTCAGCGCGCAGCTGACCGATTTGAAATCGGCCGACCTGTTTGCCGAGGCAAAGCCCGTCGGCGCGGTGCGGCTGGTGACGGCGGCGGTGGAAAACATGACGGCCGACGAGCTCCGCGGGCTGGGCGATAAGGCCAAGGAGGCGGGCGACGACCTTGTGCTGGTCGTTTCCTGCGTCAACGGCGAAAAGGGCAACATCGCGGTCGCGGCGGGCAAAGCGGCGGTTGCGGCCGGCGCGAACGCCGGCAGGCTCGTCAAAGCCGTTTCCCAACTGGCGGGCGGCAACGGCGGCGGCAAACCCGATTTTGCCATGGCCGGCGCCAAAGAGATCGCCAAGCTGCCCGAAGCCCTCGCGGCGGCGGAAGGCCTGCTCGCCGATATGCTGAAGTAAGCGGATTGCGGATTGGCCTTTGAGGCGAAAGGCGGAAGGAAGGGTCGCTTCGCTCCGGATTATAAACAAAGCGAAAGTTGAACAAGCCTGTGGGCGCTGTGACAAGCGCTCACAGGCTTGCTTTTGATGAGGCAGAAACAAAAGTTTCGGTCAAGCCTTTTAAAAAATGACCCGCACAGTGATCGAACCATCGACCGTTGTGCGGTTTTTATCGCCCGGCAAATGGGACACAGCAGCTTTTTGTGTTGTGGCGGTCGGTAATTCCTGCGTTCCGCTCACTTTTGCCCTCTCCGTCACCGCCTTTGGCGGCGCCACCTCTCCCATAGGGCGAGGCAAGGGCGGAGGTAAGAGCAGAGGTAAGAAGTAAGAGGTAAGAGATAAGAGATTGCCGATCAATCAGCAACAGTCATCGGCAATTAGCTATCCGCCATCGGCTATCGGCCATCGGCTATTCGCTAACCTCTTAATTCTTAACTCTGATCTTGTCTTTTGCGACCCCTCCGACTTCGCTTTGCTCAGCCACCTCCCCTTGCAGGGGAGGCAAGAAATGTTCCATTAGATCATGAGTAAAATAGGGCGACCTTGGCTCTCCCACCGGGAGAGCTGTCACGGAGTGACTGAGAGGGCCTTTTGGCTCCCTCCTTGAGGGAGCTGTCGGCGCAGCCGACTGAGGGAGTTGTTAT
>CADBPL010000111.1 GCA_902796535.1 Oscillospiraceae bacterium | reverse complement strand
GTGTTCTGGTCTATTTTGGCGGCGGCTTGTTACGGATTCTGTTCCAAAAAGCCAAAACGGTTTTACTCGCTCCGCCGAAAAAAGAAGTCTGACAAAAAAACAACGCCGAGCAGTTTTGCCCGGCGTTTTTGTTTGATCTTTTATTTATGAAAGCTGCGGTAGCCGATGGTCTTGTTGAGCAGGTCGTTGAAACCCTTGAGGAATTTGCCTAAGCGCACGCGCGATTCTTTTTCCGGCTCGGGCGGATTGCGCAGGCCCATCTCGTAAAGCGTTTCATAATAAGCCGCGCGCACCTGCTCGTCCTCCTGCGCGTTTACCACGGTGTTGTCGAGCATCCGCTGCGCGTTGTCGCGCGCCGCGTCATAGCGGGCTAACTGTTCGGGTGTGTAGGCGGAACGGTCGACCGAGCGGTCATAGTTGATGAGATCGTTCTGCAGGCTCTTGCCGTCGCGCCCGACGTTGAACTGCGGAAAGCCCGGGTCGGAATATACGTCGGTGATGCGGTGGTCGAGCATGAGCGCCGTGGCCAGCTTCATGACCACGTCGTTGCGCCCCGTCCGCTCATGATCCGCATTGTAGAAAAAGAAGGTGTGGTCGGGCAGCAGCGCGGTGGAGCCGTCCACCTCACGGTCGGGCGTGATGTGGTTGTGGTGTTCCGGGTCGGCGCAGTTGTTCGTGCCGAGCTTGTTGACGAATTTCTGCGTGTAGCCGTTCGGCAGCGTCTGCCCCTTGGGCACGGAATAAACGCCCATGCCGGTGGATTCGATCTGAATGATGCCGTCGGCGTTCACCTTATCGAAGCTGTCCACGAAGCAATAGAGCGGGTAGCTGTAATCCACCACGTCGAACACGCCGACGCCGGCGTCGACCATTTTTTGAATGTTGGCGGCGGAATGGAGCTGCGCCTGATAATACCGGTCGGTCTGCGCGCGGATGGCTGCGTGTTCCTCACCCGAAAGCCACATTTCGCGGCAGGTCGGGTAATCCTCGCTCGGCACGAGCGCCCACATGTTGGTCACGTTGGTGAACACGCCCTTCATCATGCCGCTGATGACCTTGTCGACGAGCTTGTGCAGCACGGAGCCCGGCACGAGACGGATGAGGATGTTGATGAGGTTGCCCGTCATCTCGTCTTCGGTGAGCGCGGGGAACATTTTTTCATACACCATTTCATCGGAGGTGCTCAGGTTGTTTTTGAACAGGTCGCCGATGATGTTTGAGCCGTTGAGCGCCGGAATGATGTAGACCACGCGGTCGAGGCTCTGGATCACGTCGGGGTGGTATTCCAGCAGGCCGTTGGCCACGGTGCCGCCCAGACTGATGGGCACCAGATTGACCTTGTCGTGGCCGGTCTCGCGCTTGACCTGCTCGATGAACGCATACAGTTCGTCGCAGATTTCAATGTTGTTGCCGAAGGAATTGTAGGCGAAATAATACAGGTGATCTTCTCCCGCCACGGAGGAATAGGGCTGGAGCGGGATACAGTCGTAGATATATCGTTTTTCCTCTGCGTTGCAGCGTGCCAGACTGTAAGGATATTTGACGGTCTGCACGTTGTGGATCGGTTTGCCGTTTTCATCGCAGCGGTTCCATTTCAGCAGCTCCGCGACGACCTGCTCCGCCTTGTCGGTCAGGCCGAGGTCGTGCTGCGTGATGAGCATGAGCAGCAGCGGGAAAATCAGCTGTTTAATGGCATAATCGGTGTCAAAATACAGCGGCCAGCCGGTGATGGTTTTGCCCTTGGCGTCAACGAGCGGCACGTTGTTTTCATCGCAAACATAGGTCTGCGACTGACCGATGCCGTGCAGGATGATGGAGGGCGTGTGGCCGCACGCGCCCTTGCAGGCGGTGTAACAGCCGTTTTCATCGGGCTGGGCAGCGGGCGTTTCGCTTTGCGCCAGAGCCGCCGAGCCCGCCGTCAGGATCAGGCACAGGCACAGCAGCAGTGAAACGATGCGTTTGGTGTGTTTCATCTTGATCAGCTCCTTTATGGCAGCGCCGCGCAAACGGCGGCGCACGTCTTATCTTTTTTGGATCGGCTGCCTGATTTTGGTGAACTGCGGGTAAGCCGGGTCGGTGAACACGGTTTTGTATGTTTCATCGGCCAGCAGCCATTCCGCCGTGTCGAGCACCGGGCGGCAGTTCTGCACGTAATCGTGCGCCTGACCGCTGAAATACCACGTTGTTTCCGGCGCAAGGCCCGTGGAAGCGTCCACCGTGCCGTCGGGCGACGCGTGGGTGTGGCCGTTGGGGCAGACGCCGAAGGCGGGCAGCTTTTTGCCCAGCGGCGCAAAGGTGGCCCCCATGGAGGCGGAGGCGGAATGCACGATGTGGTCGGAATCGAGCTTATCGCTTTTGCAAAACTCAAAAATGCGCAGGCCGTGGCAGCAGATGGTGTCAAAGATCACGCCCTTTTTCTGCTCTTTTTTAACGGTTTGGGCGAAATCGCGGCGGTAGCGGTATACTTCATCCGCCTGCTCTTTGAGCTTTTTGTGCTTTTCATCCGACAGATATTTCAGGCTCAGCGTCGGATAATCCGCGCACGGCACGGCGCCCCAGAGGGTCACACAGTTTTTGATCGCGCCGTCGATCACGGCGTGAAGCACCGCCTTGAGCGTGCGGTAAGCCGTCTGTTTTGAAAACGGGCGCAGATATTTGTCGATTTTTTCGCAAACGTCCGAGCGGAACAGGAACGAAACGACCTCGCGGTAATTCTCATAATCCAGCCGGTCGTCGATCATATCCGCAATGGCCTGCGTGCCGTCATAGGCGGGCACGATCGCCACCACGCGGTTGACGTCGTTATCCTCGCCGTATTTGCCCAGATAGGCCGCCGCCACGGTGCCGCCCAGACTGATGGGCGCCAGATTGACCTTGTCGTGCCCCGTTTTTTCTTTGACCACCTGAATGTAGGCGCGCAGGTCGTCGACGATCTTCATCGTTTCGCCGAAGGAATTGTAGGTGAAAAACCACAGGTGGTCGCGCCCGATCTTGTCCTCGAGCGTCGGCACGGGCACCATGCGGTAGATATAACGGCGCTGTTCCTCGCTGCAATCCGCCAGCGAGCCGGGGTAGGCGATGGCGCGCACGTCGTAGAGCGGGCTGCCGTCGGGGTTATTAAACAGCACGTCCAGCTGCCCGGCAACAGCGTCCGCCAGCTTCTGCGGCAGCCCCGCGTCCTGCCGGGTGATCAAAGCGGCCAGCACGTTGGGGGCGATGGCCTTGAGCACCGCCTTGAGGTCAAACCCGCTGAACGGCCAGACGATGCGTTCCACCTCGCCGTTTTTGTTGTAAAGGGCGGTTTGAGATTGCCCGATCCCGGGCACAATAACAGTAGGCGCATGAGAACAGGAACATTTTTCAGCCATATTGATTCACACCTCCGCTTGATTCTGTATTATTCTAACACAGCGCCGCCTCTCATGCAATGAACGAACGGTTAATTTCGGCAAGGTTTTTTGCGGGCGGGCGCGCCATCATATTTATTTAACAAAAGAGAGGTTGATTTTTGTGCGGCGTTTTGGTAAAATGCAAAATGGTGATTTGTATGACAAAGGCCGCCTTTATGCAGGCGTTTCTTTCCTTTGTTCGCAGGGGCAGGCTTGCCTTTTTGCCGCTGACCGCGCTGGTGCTCACGCTCTCCGCTTTTTTTGAGCTGGCGACCGTCGGCGTCCGCCCCGCCGAGCTGGAGAAAACCATTCTCGTCAACGACCGGGCGTGGGAGTCCTCGCAGGGCATCACGACGGACGGCGAGCACTTTTATTTCAGCAGCAAATACGGGCTGATCAAAACCGAAGGCGACTTTAAAACCGTTCTGGCGCGCAATGCCGACGCCATTCCGCAGGCATATCAGGCGCTGGGTGTGAGCCACATCGGCGGCGTCAGCTATTACGACGGCAGGCTTTACTGCGCCGCGGAGGACAGCAAGGTGTTTGAACGCCCCTATGTGCTGGTGTTTGACGCCGCAACGCTTTGCTTCACGGGCGAAGCCATCGAGATGGACCCCGCGCGCCACACCAAGGGGCTACCGTGGGTGGCAATCGACCGTGACAGCGGCGTGCTCTACTGCGCCGCGCGCGACTATGCCACAGAACTGATGCGGTACGACCTGAAAAGCAAGTGTTACCTTGACAGTCTGCCGCTCGTCAACGACGACCCCGCTTTCAACCTGCACAAAATTCAGGGCGGCGAAGTGTTCGACGGTGTGCTCTACACCGCCGCGAACGACGACGGGCAAGCCGTCGGCAGAGTCGACCTCGCCACGGGAAACGCGGCGATCTGATTCAAACGCAACCTCTTTCCCGGCAGCGAGGGCGAAGGCATGACCGTTTCACTCACCGACCGCGGCACGGTGCTGCGCTGCCTGGACATGAGCCCGATCTTTCTCAGCGCCTACGTGCGCAGTTATTTGCTGAATTCTTAAACGGATCATACTCGGAGGCTTTGACAAATGTTAGAACTCAAAAATCTGTCCTTCACCGTTGACGGCGGCGAGCGCGGCACGGAGATCATCCGTGACGTTTCGCTCACCGTGAACGACGGCGAATTCTTTGTGATCACCGGCCCCAACGGCGGCGGCAAAGCCACGCTCGCCCGCCTGATCATGGGCATCGAACGCCCGACGGACGGCCAGATCCTGCTCAACGGTCGGGAGATCACCGGCCTGAGCGTGACCGAACGCGCCCGGCTGGGCGTGGGCTACGCGTTCCAGCAGCCGCCCCGCTTCAAAGGCATGACCGTGCGCCGGCTGCTCAGCCTTGCCCACGGCAACCCCCTGCCGGAGGACGTGTGCTGCGAATACCTCACCAACGTCGGGCTTTGCAGCCGGGAATATCTCAACCGTGAGGTGGATAATTCCCTGTCCGGCGGTGAAATGAAGCGCATCGAAATTGCCACGCTCATGGCGCGCGATCTGGACGTTGCCATTTTTGACGAGCCGGAGGCCGGCATCGACCTGTGGAGCTTTTCCGTGCTGGTCAAAACCTTTAAAAGCATGAGCAGACGCAAGCACAAAAGCGTGATCATCATTTCCCATCAGGAACGCATCATGCAGCTGGCCGACCGGCTGGCCGTTATTGCCGACGGGACCGTGGCCGACCTGGGCACGAAGGAGGAGATCTTCCCCCGGCTGATGAACGACCTGAATGACAACTGCGGCTTTCGGGAGGGATGAATATGCTGGAAAACTTTGAAAAAGAACTGTTAAAGACCATTGCCGACATCAGCGGTCTGCCGGATGCGGGCGCGTTCAACATCCGCCGCAACGGTGAAAGCGCCGGCCGGCATTCGACCGAAAACATCACGATCGAGCCGAAAAAGGACAAGCCGGGCATCGACATCAGGGTCATGCCCTTCACCAGCCATGAGGCGGTTCACATCCCCGTCATTGTGACCGAAAGCGGCCTGAACGACGTGGTCTACAATGATTTTTACATCGGCGAAGGCGCCGAGGTGCGCATTGTGGCCGGGTGCGGCATTCACAACAACGGCGAATGCGACAGCCGCCACGACGGCATCCACCGCTTCCACATCGGCAAAAACGCCAAAGTGACCTATGTGGAAAAGCACTACGGCGAAGGCGAGGGGACGGGCGCGCGCATTCTCAACCCCGTGACAGAGGTCTATATGGATGAGGGCGCGGAATGCGAAATGGAAATGGTGCAGATCAAGGGCGTGGATTCCACCGTGCGCGACACCAAAGCCCACCTTGCCGAAAACGCAAGGCTGCTCATCACCGAACGCCTGATGACCCACGGCGCACAGACCGCCCGGTCCGACGTTGTGATCAACCTTGACGGCGACGGTTCGTCCGCGCAGATCATTTCACGTTCGGTCGCCAAAGACACGTCGGAGCAGATCTTTTACCCCCGCGCGGTCGGCAACAGCCGCTGCCGCGCCCATGTGCAGTGCGATTCGATCATCATGGACAGCGCCAAGATCCGTTCCATCCCCGAAATCGCCGCTAACCACTGCGACGCGCAGATCGTGCACGAAGCCGCGATCGGCCGCATCAACAACGACCAGCTTACCAAGCTCTGCACGCTGGGCATGACCCCGGAGGACGCCGAGCAGGTAATCATAGAGGGCTTCCTCAGCTGAAAGAAAGGATAATGACCATGGAAAAAACGTATTTCTGCGCGCCAAACGGCAAATTCAGCTCAAAGCGCACCATTCTCACCGGGTTCGGCTTTATGGCCACCTCGATCGCCTGGGCGATCTACGACCCGTACATAACCAAAATTCTCAACCGGCTGCTTTCCGCGTCGCCGACCATTACCGAATGGAGCGCCCGGCTCAACGAAGCGTTCCCCGCGCTGGCCAGATTCGCGGAATCTCAGGGTGAAAACGTGACCACCGCCGCCGGCGGCATCACGCTTGTGCCGCTGTTCATCGGCATTATCATGACCTTTGACAACATCTTCGGCGTCATTTTCCAGCCGACGTTCGGCAAGCTGTCCGACCGCTGCCATTCCAAGCTCGGCAAGCGCCGCCCGTTCATCATGTTCGGCGCGCCGATCTCCGCCGCGCTGTTTGCCGCCATTCCCTTTG
>CADBPL010000110.1 GCA_902796535.1 Oscillospiraceae bacterium | reverse complement strand
TGGGCTGCCGCGTTGCCCGTCGTGTAAGACGGCGAGAAGCCGATGCACTGCTCGGTGTAGCCGCCGGCAAAATAGAGATTCTTGATCTTGTCGCCCATCGCCGAGGTCATCAGGCGGTGAACGATGCTGTTGGTGCCGCTTGCGTCAAAGCCATAGATCGTGCCGTTGGGCGCGTCGGTGTAATGCGCATAGGTCACCGGAGCGGCGATCTCGATTTCTTCGATGCTCTCGCGAATCCGGATGCCCGTGGCCTCCTCAAAGTTTTCGATCATGCGATCGGCAAATTCACGCTTGAGCTTCACATAGTTGGCGGGCGTCACATCGTCCCACGAGGTTTCGCCCAAAAACAGGCTGGTCATGTAAAGAATGGTGGTGCCTTTCGGGGAGCAGTCGGGGTCGCCCGCGTTGAGGTTGACCGTGGCCTGCACGCCGTTCGTTTCGCGGGAATGGCACATATCGCTTTGCAGCTTGGTGTCGGCCGTGTCATAAATGAAATAGGTGTGGTTCTTCATGCCGAGCTCTTCGGGGGATTTGTTCAGGCCGAGGAACACGGCGAAGCCCTTTGCGGCCAGCTTTTTGGCGTTGAAGTTTTTGAGCTGATGCGTCGGAACCTCTTTACGGTCGATGAGCTTGTTGAAGGCGTTGTAGGGCGAAGCGTTGCAGACGATGTAATCGGCCAGGATCTCTTCGCCGCTTTCGAGCCTGACGCCATAGGCTTTTTTGTCTTTGACCAGAATTTTTTCCACTTTGGTGTTCATCCAGGCTTCGCCGCCCAGCTCTTCAAAGCGATCCAGCAGCGCGCAGCTGATGCCGTGGCTGCGCTTTTTGGGAATGGTCGCGCCCTGAACGATATAGGAGTGGAACATGGTGAAATAGTGGATGGCGTTGAGCTCGTCAAGGTTCACGCCCAGATAGCACCAGTAGCCGGAGAACATATCGCGGATGGGCTTGGGCACCTTCATTGCGTCGAACACCTGATTGACCGAATAGCCTGCCAGATTGACAAAGTTGGTGTATTTGTCGAAAATCTCTTTGATCATGCCCGGCTTGAAGTCGGTGATGGTGCTCAGATAATCGACGCCGTCGTTGATCTGCTCGATCAGGTCGAAAATTTCTTCGCATACCGCGCGGGAACCGGGAACGTACTCTTCCGCTTTGGCAATGAAGTTTTCCTTGCCGATCGGCATATCGTAATCGAAGTTTTCGTCGCCGTCGCCAACGGTGATGGTGCGGAACGCGTCCGGCAGGGAGATCCATTCGACCCGGTCAAAAACGCCGAGCTCTTTGAAAATCTGCGCCAGATTGCCGTTGTCGTTGATCAGCGGGCCGATGCCGCACAGCTCGTGCAGCGAGGCTTCAAACTCAAAGCGGCCGCGGACAAAGCTGGTGGCAAAGCCGCCGGGAAGATTGTGCTTTTCAAGCAGCAGCGTCTTCATCCCGTTGAGTGCAAGCCTTGTGGCGCTGGTCAGACCGCCGTTGCCGGCGCCGATGACAATTGCATCATATTTTTTTGACATGGTTGACCTTCTTTCCTCTACAGATTATTTATATTTTAACAAAACGCGCGTATATTGTCAAATCTATTTTTCATTCTCGATAACGCCGAGGCAGGTTTCCCGGTTTGCGTCGGTGATGCGGACGCGGTAGAACTCGCCGCAGACCGCGCCGGAGGCGATCCTGACGGGCGTATAGTTGGCGGTGTAGCCGCTCGCCGATCCGTCCGGCTCGCCGGTTTCGGCCAGCACCTCCACCGTTTGGCCGATCTGCCGCTTCAGGAATGCTTCGCGTATGCCGGCGGTTTCGTCGATCATGCGGCGCGCCCGCTGTTCCTTCACGCTTTTTTCGATCTGGCCGTCAAAACCGGCGGCGCGGGTGCCGGCGCGCGGGGAATAGGGGAACACATGAACCTTTTCAAAGCCGACAGCTTTGACAAAGCGCAGCGATTCCTCAAATTCTTCGTCCGTTTCCCCGGCAAAGCCCACCATGACGTCGGTGGTCAGCGTGCAGGCGGGGAACCGGCTGCGCAGCTCGCCGCATAAGGCGGCGTATTCCGCCGCCGTGTAGTGGCGGTTCATGCGCCGAAGCGTTGCCGTGCAGCCGCTTTGCAGCGAAATGTGAAACTGCGGGCAGAGCGCGGGAACGGCCGCCATGCGCTCGAGCAGCGGCGGCGTCAGGTGATCCGGCTCCAGCGAACCCAGCCGGATGCGGCGGATACCGCTGATTTTTGCGACCTCCTCGATCGCGTCGCACAGGTTGTGCTCCGTGCCCAGCCCGTAGGCGGAAAGGTTGATGCCGACCAGCACGATCTCGCGGAAGCCGTTCGCGGCGAGCGCTTCAGCCTCCCGGCGGAGTTCCGGCAGCGGCTTTGACCGCACACGCCCCCGGGCGTAGGGGATGACGCAATAGGCGCAAAACCGGTTGCAGCCGTCTTCAATCTTCAGCGCGGCGCGCGTGCGCTCCTCAAACGCGGTGATGGCGCAGGGGATAAAGCTTTCCTCCGCTTCATGCGGCCGGATGCGAACCAGCCGCTGCTTTTTTTCAAAATGCTCGCGGATCAGGGCAAGGATCTGGTCGGTGGAGCGGTTGCCCGTGACGATATCCGCCTGCGTCAACGCCTCGGCCGCCTGCGGGTAGGCCTGCGGCATGCATCCGGTGAGCAGCACCAGAGCGTCGGGGTGCGCGCGCTTAAAGCGGCGCACGGCCTGCCGCGTTTTTTTGTCGCTCTCCGCCGTGACCGTGCAGGAGTTGACGATGTAAACGTCCGCCTCCTCGCTCGGCGGCACAAGCAGAAAACCGGCGTCAGCCAGCGCTTCGCCGATGACCTGCGTTTCATATTGGTTGACTTTGCAGCCAAGCGTATATAATGCAGCCTTCATGAACATACTCCCAAAAGATTTGTTCCATTATATACTATTTTTGCGGCGTGTGCAACATCCCGGCCAAAACCGCATGTTTTTTGCTTTTTTTCATATGAATAGGTACAGAAAGAAAGGAGTCGTTGCCCCATGTTGAATCGCCGCCGTTTGTTGTCTGTTCTGTTTGCCGTGCTGCTGTGCCGGTGTTCTTTTTGCTTTTTTGCCGGTGCGCAGGACGCGGCAGAAGCGCTGCCTGTGCCCGTCAACGCCAAAGCCGCCGTTTTGGTGGATGTTTCCACCGGGCAGGTGCTCTGCGCGATGAGGGAGCACGAACGCTACAGCCCCGCCTCCATGACCAAGATCATGCCGCTGCTGCTCATTGCGGAGGCCGTTGACAACGGCAGCATCCATCTGAACGATCCCGTCACCGCCAGCGCGGCGGCTGCCGCCAAGGGCGGTTCGCAGATCTGGCTGAAGGAGGGCGAGACCATGACCGTTGACGAGCTGCTGCGCGCCGCCGCCATCAGCAGCGCGAACGACGCGTGCGAGGCGCTCGGCGAATATCTGGCGGGCAGCGAGGAAGCGCTCGTTGCCATGCTCAACGACCGCGCGGCGCAGCTGGGCATGAACGACACCAATTTTGAAAACTGCACCGGGCTGGACGACAGCACCGACACGCACCTGACCAGCGCGTATGACGTGGCGCTGATGTCGGTGGAGCTGCTGCGGCACGACTTCATTCAAAAATACACCACGGTCTGGATGGATTCCCTGCGCGGCGGCAAGACCGAATTGGTCAACACCAACAAGCTCGTGCGGTTCTATGACGGCTGCACGGGGCTGAAAACCGGCACGACCGACAAGGCGGGCTGCTGCGTTGCCGCTTCGGCCAAACGGGGCGACACCCATCTGCTTGCCGTCATCATGGGAAGCCCCAGCAGCAAGGAGCGGTTTGAGGGGGCGAAGGCGCTGCTCAACTGGGGCTTTGCGCAGTATGAGACCGTCACGCCCCAATTTGACGGCGCGGCGCTCAAGCCCGTTGCGGTCAACGGCGGCACGGAAGAAAGGATCACGCCTCAGGCGCCCGCGCTTGCTCCGGTTTTGCTGAAAAAAGGGGAAAAGGAGAAGCTGCAGTTTGCCATCTCACTGTCCGATTCCGTGCAGGCGCCCGTGGAGGCGGGGCAAAAGCTCGGCGAATTGCGCGTTTGCAGCGGTGAAACAGTGCTGGCGACCTATCCGCTCACGGCGCCGCGGCGGGTGGAAAAGCTCTCGTTCGGCGAGGTCATGCGGCGTTTTTTGTGCTCTTTTCCCCGCTCGGGCGCAAAAACGGACAGATCAGGGCAAGAAACTGTCTGAAATGTTAGATTTTTTCGGCGTTTTCGCTTGCAATACGATTTTGAATCGGTTACAATAGTTGAGAATAACTGTTAAATAAGGAGTAGCGGCTTGGCAAAGCCGCAGGCAAACGAAAATGTCAATTCAGTTCAACGGATCCTATGCTTCTGTTTCCGCGCAGGAGCTCAGCGCCATGCAGGCCGAAGTTACGGCGGCGCACGAACTGCTCAGCACCCGCAGCGGCGCGGGCAGCGATTTTCTCGGCTGGCTCGATCTGCCGGTCAATTATGACAAGGCCGAGTTTGAGGCCATCAAACAGGCGGCGCAAACCATTCAGAAAAATTCCGAGGCGCTGATCGTGATCGGCATCGGCGGGTCTTATCTGGGGGCGCGCGCGGCGATCGAGTTCTGCCGCTCGGCCAACTACAACCTGCTGTGCTCCGACACGCCGCAAATCTTTTTTGCCGGCAACTCCATCAGCTCCACCGCGCTGGCCGAGCTGGTGCAGCTGGTTGAACACAAGAATTTTTCCGTCAACGTCATTTCCAAGAGCGGCACCACCACCGAACCCGCCGTGGCGTTCCGCGTGTTCAAGGAGCTGCTCGAAACCAAATACGGCAGGGAAGAAGCCGCCAAACGCATTTTTGTCACGACCGACAAAGCGCGCGGCACGCTCAAGGCGCTGGCCGATCAGAACGGCTATCAGACCTTTGTGGTGCCCGACGACGTCGGCGGCCGCTATTCGGTGCTGACCGCCGTGGGGCTGCTCCCCATCGCCGTGGCGGGCATTGATATCGATAAGCTTATGCAGGGCGCGGCTGCCGCCCGTGAAGCCTATAACGATCCGTCGCTGGAACAGAACGATTGCTACCGCTATGCGGCCCTGCGCAACCTGCTCTACCGCAGCGGCAAAAAGATCGAGCTGTTCGTGTCTTACGAGCCGAACTTCGCCTTAATGTGCGAGTGGCTCAAGCAGCTTTTCGGCGAGAGCGAGGGGAAGGACGGCAAGGGCCTCTATCCGGCCTCCGTCATCTATTCGACCGATCTGCATTCGCTCGGGCAATACGTGCAGCAGGGCGAGCGGCTGATGTTTGAAACCGTCGTTTACGCCGCGCAGCCCCAGCGGGACGTTGCCATTGAAGCCACGCAGGACAATGCCGACGGGCTGAACTTCCTGGCGGGCAAATCGGTCTCGTTCGTCAACCGCAAGGCGTTTGAAGGCACGCTGTTGGCGCACACCGACGGGCAGGTGCCGAACATGGTGCTTGAAATCCCCGCCATGAACGAAGCGGTGCTGGGCGAGCTGATCTATTTCTTTGAAAAGGCCTGTGCCGTTTCCGGTTATCTGCTGGGCGTCAATCCGTTCGATCAGCCCGGCGTGGAAAGCTACAAAAAGAATATGTTTGCTTTGTTGGGCAAGCCCGGCTATGAAGAAATGCGGGCGGCGCTCGAAGCAAAGTTGAAATAAAGAATAAAGGAGAAACAACATCATGGTCAAACTCATTCTCGGTCACAAGGGCTCCGGCAAAACCAAAAAGCTGGTCGAACTCGTCAACACCGCTGCCAGAGAATCCAACGGCAACGTGGTCTGCATCGAAAAAGAATCCCAGCTCACTTACGACGTCACCTCCCGCGCCCGCCTGACCGCGACCGATACATTTTTCATCCGCGATTACGCCGCGTTTTACGGGTTCCTGTGCGGCATCTGCGCGGGCGACCACGACATCACCGACATTTTTGTCGACGCCACGCTGCGCATCGGCGGCCGCGACTACAATGAACTGGCGAAATTCCTGGAGCGCGTCAATGAGCTTTCCAAGCTGGAAGAGAAGAACATAACCTTTACGGTTTCCGCCGACAAAGAAGAAATTCCCGCTTCTGTTTTTGAATTTGCGCAGGTGATCTGACAAATTTAAAATAATCCTTGACAAAGCGATTCTTTCTTTGTATAATAATTTAGTCTGTGACCGTAGTTAGCGGTCTTTTCGGAGGTTGATGACCGTTGATCCTTGAGCTTGAGCCGATTTTCAACAACATCGGGCACCGTCTCGACTTTGACTATCAGCTTGCGTTGACCGATCTTTCCCTCATCGAAAAGCCCGTTCACGTCAAAGGCAGCGTCTATAACCGCGCCGGCGTTGTTCATTTCAGCGCTGCGGCGGCGTTCGACACCGCCGCCCCGTGTGACCGCTGCGCGGAACTGACCAGACGCCGTTTTACGGTTCCGATCGAGCATATCTTAGTCACTTCGCTCAACAATGAAGAGAACGATGAGTTTATTCTGCTCAGCGATATGCGCTTTGAAACCGACGATCTGGTCAGAGAAGACATTATTTTATCCCTTCCGTCAAGTTATCTTTGCCGGGAGGATTGCAAAGGGGTTTGCCAATACTGCGGCAAAAACCTGAACACCGGCTCATGTAGTTGCCGCGCGCCGGCCGATCCCCGATTGGCAGCGCTCAGGCAGCTGTTAGATAACGAAAGTGAGTAAAGAAGCATCTGAAGCAGCAAGGAGGTTGCAAGAATGGCAGTTCCTAAGAGGAGAGTCTCTAAGGCAAGACGCGACAAGAGGCGCAGCAACGTTTGGAAGATAAGTGCTCCCGAGCTTGTTAAGTGCCCCAAGTGCGGCGACTACAAAAGACCGCACAGACTGTGTCCCAACTGTGGCTACTATAACGGCAGACAGGTAATTGATACAGAAGCGTAAGCTTTAAGGCAGAGGCAAAATTGGGTCTCTGCCTTTTGCTTTTTGTTTGGGGGGAGGCGTGCTATGGCGGTCCATATTTCCGGGGTGGAAAAAGGCTCTGTCTGTGAAAAGAAAATTCACGGCGGCGAGACGCTGATTGCCGTGAACGGGAACCCGATTCAGGACGTGCTCGATTACCGGTTTTACACCAGTGAAGAAAAGCTCAGGCTTCTCATCGAAACCGAAACCGGCAGGCAGCGCACCGTTAGAATCAAAAAGGGCGAATACGACGACCTCGGTCTGATCTTCGACACCTATTTGATGGACAAGCACCATTCCTGCAAAAACAAGTGTATCTTCTGTTTCATCGACCAGATGCCCAAGGGAATGCGCGAATCGCTCTATTTCAAAGACGACGATTCCCGGCTCTCCTTCCTGTTCGGCAATTACGTGACTCTGACGAACCTGACCGATGCGGACGTTGACCGCATCATCAAAATGCACATCAGCCCCGTGAACGTGTCGGTGCACACCATGAACCCCGCGCTGCGCGTGCAGATGATGAAAAACCCCAATGCGGGCAGCTCCCTGCGCTATCTGAACCGCTTTGCTCAGGCGGGGATCAAGCTGAACACCCAGCTGGTGCTCTGCCCGGGCGTCAACGACGGGGCGGAGCTGCAATACAGCCTTGACGAGCTTGGCAAGCTTTATCCGGCGGTGCAGAGCATTGCCGCCGTGCCGGTCGGGCTGACGAAATACCGCGAAAACCTGCCGCCGCTGCAGGCTTATGATGAAACAGCGAGCGCGGCGGTTATTGAAATCATTGACAACTTCAACATCCATTTTCAATATTTTCACGGCGAAACCATCGCCTATGCGGCCGATGAGTTTTACTTAAAAGCCGGCCGCCCGATCCCGCCGGAGGAGTATTACGGCAGCTTTCCGCAGCTGGAAAACGGCGTGGGGATGTGGCGCAGCTTTGAAAATGAATTTTTGCAGGCGCTGAACAACTGCGAGATCAACGCGCTGCAGCCCCGTCACGTCAGCATTGCCACGGGCACGGCGGCTTACCCGCTGCTCAAAAGTCTGGCCGACGCGGCCTGCGAAAGGATCAGTGGCTTAACGGTCAGCGTGTTTGAAATTCAAAACCGCTTTTTCGGCGCGAGCGTCACCGTCAGCGGGCTGCTGACCGGGCAGGATCTGTTGGCGCAGCTCAGCGGAAAAACGCTGGGCGACGTGCTGCTGATTTCCGAAAATATGCTGCGCAGCGGGGAAGACGTGTTTTTGGACGATATGACCGTTTCCGAACTGAGCGAGCGGCTGCAAACACCGGTTCGCGCCAACCGTGTGGACGGTTTTGATCTGCTGGAAAAAATGCTCGGCGA